>DATLYJ010000064.1 GCA_035574915.1 Dehalococcoidia bacterium
CCTCAGCAGCCGGCCTGCATCTCACGGCCCTCGTCCTCGAGCCTTATGCCCACCATACGCCGACGATCGTCAGGCGAGCCGCGGATCTGGGAGTGGAGGTCCACGAACTCTCCCAAGTCGCGGCCCGCGCCAAAGGCCAGCGCGGCCTCATGCTGGGTTACGGCGCGATTTCTTTGAGCGACATCGAAGAGGGCCTTCGCCTACTTCGCCTCTGCTTCGACGGCGTTTAGCTCCTGCGGTCGAGGCCGGACTGGGGCCGAAGCTGCCTCAGCGACGTCAGCAGGACGAGAGAGATGGGTGGGTGCGGTGACGATGGCCATGCGCGCGGAGCGCCCGTCCCTCGGGACCGGCCGCGCCCTTGCTGGCGCCTCGCGGGTGGCGATGGCTTAGCGGCCAGCAACAGCGAGCCAAGGCTCAGGCCCCCAGCCACTCGGCAAGCACACCAGCGGTGTCAGATCCGGGCCGGGGAGGCGGGCCGGCCAATGATGGCTCGGGCGCACCCTCAGACCGGAAAGGACGTCCAGGCACACGCAGCGACGTCTCTCCCGGCCCCGGGATCTCCCTGAAGAACGAACGCGCTTTGAGTTGGGGGCAGGAGAAGAGATCGTCAATCGATTGCACCAGGGCGAAGGTCATGTGCATGGCCTCAGCCGCCTCGAACCACTCCTTCGCCGACTTTCGCTTAAACGGAGGCACGAACAGCGAGACGAACTCGTCGTAGTGCTCCATCCGTCCCTCCGCAGTCTGGAACCTCTCTTCCGCCAGCCTGGGCTCGTCGAGTAGCTTCGCGATGCCGTCCATGCGCATGGTGGCAACGGCGCCGGGCGCGCAGTACACGTACGTGTCGCTGGCCGGCACCATGCGCAGACCCGCCTTGATGCGCGCCTCCCGCCGCGCGACCTCTCCCCTGTAGACGTAGCCGCTGATGGACTGGTATGTGTGTGCCGCGAGCGCTTCGACCATCGACACATCGAGCCTTTGCGGCGAGCCGGTCATGCGAGCCACGCGCAGGGCGGCCAGCGTCGCGGCTGCCGCGGCCACCCCGCCCATGAGTGCCGCCTGGTAGGGTGCGAGCTGCATCGGCGGCTGATCGTATTCCCCCGTGAGAAACAGCAAGCCGCTCGCGGCCTGGGCAATGAGTTCCGTCGAGGCGTACCCGGCCTTTGGTCCTCGAAGGCCGAAAGCGCTCACCGAGGTGGTTACGCTGAGCGGCTGGAGCGTTTCGAACGCGTCCTCCGGCAGGCCGGCCTCGCGGAGGCCGTCAGGAGAGAAGTCGCCGACTACCACGTCGGCGACGGAGGCAACCCGTCGAAGCGTCTCCTCGTCGCAGGCCAGTCCGCGCTTGCCCGCGTTGACGAAGGAAAACGTCGCGCCGACCCCAGCACCCCAGCGCGAGGCCTGCTTCCGGAGGGGATCGCCGTCTGGCCGCTCCCACTTCACCACATCCCAGCCGACTTCGGCCAAGAGTCGCGCGGCGTAGGCTGCGCCGACTCCGGACGACACATCGAGCGCCCTCGGCCGCGGCGTCATCGGGCAGCCTCTGCCGGACGCGCGAAGCGCTTCCAGCCATCGTGGTCGGGCTCGATGCGGGAGAGTTCGCCTCGCGTCACGCGGACCGGGTCGGGCGCAGGCCAGCCACGGAACTGGTCGCGCTCGCCGAGTCCGATGACGTCCGCCCGGGCGAACTCAGCGACCTCTTCGTCAGAGTAGCCGCCGATCTCCCGGAGGATGACGGCCGTGTCGGCGCCCAGCGGATGAGCCTCCTGGAGGGGGACCAGGGGCCCTCCGCCCCAGGCCGGACCGGCATGCGCGTAGAGTTCAGGTTTCCCCGTGAATGACCTCTCGACGGTAGCGAAGTAGCGACGCGACCAGAGGTGCTCGTCGTTTACCACGTCGGCTGCATCCGAGACTACGTGCGCCGCTATTCCGCGCGCCTGAAGTTTCGACGTCGCAGTGTCGGCGTCCATGCTGGCCAGCGCCTGCTGGACCGCGGCTGCCGAAGGCTCCGTGATTCCGAGCGCGGCGGCGAGGTCATCCATCTGGTCGGATCGCACAGCCAACGCGATGTGGCGGTCCGTGCCCGCGCAGTCGAAAACTCCGTGGACGGCAAAGTTGGCATCCTGGTTGGCCAGGCGTCGTGGCTCTGCGCCCAGTTGCGCTGCCGCAATCACGGGCCCGAGGAAAGACACCGCCGTCTCGTACAAGGATATGTCGATGTGCTGGCCCCGGCCCGTACGTTCGCGCTCCTCCAGCGCCGCGAGTACCGCAAACGTGGCGTTCATGCCGCAGACGACGTCTCCGTAGACGTTGGTGCCGGGCCTGCCGGGCCATGCATCCGGGTCACCGATCAACAGGTTGTGTCCCGCGACCGCTTCTGCACCCGGGCCAAAGAGCGGGCGCTCGCCCCAGGGCCCCGTTGTGCCGAATCCCGTAAGCGAGACATAAATGACGTCCGGCCTGACCCGGCGGACTCCTTCGTAGTCGATGCCGAACTGACGGACGACGCGCGGCGTGAAGTTGTGCGCTACCACATCGCACTCTCTTGCGATCCTGAGGAAGATGTCGCGTCCGCCGGGTGCTGCAAGGTCTATAGCCAGCTGACGCTTGTTGCGGGTGAGGTCGATTTCTCCCGTGCCGGGCGACCGGCGCTTGTGGGACTGAATTCGGATCACGTCGGCGCCGAGGTCGGCAAGGTGGCGCGTCGCGAATGGGAGGGCAACCGCCTGTTCCATCGAAAGCACGCGGATTCCGGACAAGGGCAGAATCATACGCTAGACAGACCTCTCTTGTGGACTGGCGCTAAGCCTTCCGAGTTCGCGGATCGAGTTGGTCCCGAAGGGCGTCGCCCAGGAGATTGAAGGCGAGGACAAGGATAAAGATAGCCATACCTGGCGCTATCGAGAGCCACGGCGCTCGCTCGAGTAGGGGCGACCCGAGGTTCAGGATGTTCCCCCAGGTCGGTGTAGGGGGCGGGACGCCGACCCCGAGGAACCCGAGACCCGCTTCGGCCAGGATCGCGAAACCGAGACCGAGAGTAGCCTGCACGATTAGCGGCGATGTCGCGTTGGGCAGGATGTGGAGCAGCATGATGCGCCGGTCGCTGGCGCCCGTGGCAATCGCCGCCTGCACGAAGTCTCGCTCGCGCAGAGAGAGGACCAGACTGCGCGTGAGGCGCGCATAAAGCGGCACCGACGCGACGCCTATAGCAATCATGACGTTGATCAGACTGGCCTCGAGGGTCGCGACGATAGCGAGGGCGAGGACCAGGTTCGGAAGGGCCGCCAGCGCATCCATCACCCTCATCACGGCCTCATCGACCACGCCACCGAAGTAACCAGCGACGAGCCCGAGGGGCGTCCCCACGGCAATCGCGAGCCCCACGGCGACGACACCAACCACAAGTGAAACGCGCGAACCGTAGATGATCCTGCTCAGGAGATCGCGCCCTACCTGATCTGTCCCGAGGAGGTGGTCGGCCGATGGCCCCTTCAGTAGGGCGTCGTAGTCCTGTATCAGCGGGTCGTATGGAGCTATGAGCGGCGAGGCAACCGCGGAGAAGGCGATGAGGGCGATCACGAGGAAGGCGGCAGCGCCGACTGGGTGGCGCCGGACGACAACCATGAGCGCCGGCAACCGCCGGGGGACGGGAGGCAGCGCCAGGGTCGCGTCGGCGCTCAGTTGCCGGACAGCGTCGCCGTCAGCGGCCATACCGGATCCTCGGGTCCAGGACTCCGTAGAGGACATCGGTGATGAGGTTCGCCGAGACGACGGCGATCGCCGCCAGCAGGACAAATCCCTGCACTAAAGGGATGTCCTGTGAGGTCACAGCGCTCAGCGCAAGCCGGCCCATGCCCGGTATGGCAAAGACCTGTTCGACCACGACCGTGCCCGCGATGAGTCCGCCAGCCTGAATACCAAGGATCGTCAAGACCGGAAGCAGTGCATTGCGAGCGCCGTGGCCGAGGATGACCGACCGCTCCACGAGTCCCTTCGAGCGCGCGGTGCGGATATAGTCCTGGCTCAGGACTTCCACCATGCTCGAGCGCATCTGCCTGGTCAGCGAACCGGTCTGGTGCAGCCCCAGGGTCAACGCCGGCAGGATAAGATGCCGCACACCGTCGACTGGGTCCTCCCACAGAAGGACGAAGCCTGATGGAGGGAGGACCTGGAACCACACTCCGAAGATCAGGATGAACATTAGGCCCATCCAGAAGGCAGGGATCGCGACGCCACTCAGGGCCATCACCGTGGCAGTGTGATCGATCCAGGTGTTGCGTTTGACAGCCGCGATGGTTCCAAGTGGTAGCGAGATGGCAACCCCGATGGCCCAGGCGCAGAGCGCGAGCTGCAGCGTGACCGGGAGCCGGTCGGCGATGGTCTCGTGCACGGGCCGGTGGTTCTGAATCGACCGTCCAAGGTCACCCGTCAGCACGTTTCCCAGCCAGCGCAGATATTGCACCGGCATTGGGTCGTTGAGTCCCAGGTCCTGCCTTAGCCGCTCCTCCAGTTCCGGAGTAGACGCTATGTCACCTCCGATCAGGGCCTGGACAGGGTCACCCGTCAGGTGCTGGAGGGCGAAAACTCCAAGTGTGATCAACAGCAGCACCGGGATCGCGTTCAGCGCCCGGCGCATGATGTAACCGCTCACGACTCAAGCCACATCTCGTGCATTCTCAGCTTGCCATCGCCGTACGGCGTGAAGCCGCGGACCCGCTTGCTCAAGCCCACGCGATTGGTGCGGTGCGTGAAGAAGATGCCATGGGCATTCTCGACGATCTGCTTCTGGATGTCGTCGTATAGCACCTTGCGCTGCGCCTGGTCGTAAATCTGGCGCGCCTTCTCGATCTTTACGTCGAGAGTCCTCTGGCTCTCCTCCGGCGTGTAACTCCTGTTGAAGGAGGCGCGGTTGAAGGCGCCCTTGCTGTGGAAGTTGTCGTAGATCGTCAGGTCAGGGTCCGCGCGTCCGGAGAAACCCGTGAGGAAGAACGGGTACTTCTGGTCGCGGAAGTCGATCGTCGCCTGCTGGGGCGTGGTGACCACTATGTTCACCTCGATCCCGACGCGCGCCCACTGCGCCTTCAGCATCTCGGACAGCGGCGTGTTCGTCTCATCGGCAGTGATCAGGAGGTCGAACGGCTTGCCCCTTATGCCGGAGGCGTTCACGAGGTCGGTTGCCTTCTTGAGGTCCTCCTCAATGGGCTTGAGGTTCTGGTTGTATGCCCACGTAGCCTTTGTCAGCGGTCCGTTCGCCAGCTCGCCATCACCGAAGTAGATGCCCTCGAGAATCGCCTTGCGGTTCAGCGAGTAAGTCATCGCCTGGCGGACCCGGATGTCCGTCAAGGGCGGCTGCGAGATGTTCAGGTTCACCTGCGTGTAGCCGGTGCTCGCCCACTGCACCATCTGTATGTCGGTGTCCTTGCGAGCCGCGTCGATGTCCTTCGGCGCGATGAAGATCAGGTCGGAGTTGCCGCTCTTGAGGTTCGCATACTGCACCGAGGAGTTGGGGACGATGTCCACATTCACACCGTCCATGTACGGATACCCCGAGACACGATACTGGGCGAACCGCGAGAGCTTCTGAGAAGAGTCAAGCTGCCAGCTGTCCAACTTCAACGGGCCTGAGCCGACTGGCTTGTTAGTGAAGTCGGCGCCGTACTTCTCGATTGCTGCCGGGGACATGAGCATCCCAGCGCGGTCGCCAAGTATCGCGAAGATCGAGGCCGTCACCGCCTTCAGCTTGAACACGGCGTGGGTCGGGTCAACGATTTCGACCTTGTCGACTGAACCCAGAGACCCGGCGGCGAACGACTTCGTAGCCGGGTCGAGGTGCCGGTCGATCATGAACTTGACGTCCTGGGACGTGTAAGGCGTCCCGTCGTGATAAACGAAGCCCCCGGCCGGGACGTGGAAGGAAATGGTCAAGTCGTCAATGACTTCCCATTTGTCGGAGATGCCCTTCGCCACCTGGAAGGTTGGGTCGCTGTTCACCAGGTTTTCGAAGATGCTGTACAGCCAGTGGTGGTCATTCCCCCCACGAGAAGTACTGGGGTCGAGCCCTGTGGGGTCGCCGGAGAAGGAGAACCTGAGCGTCCCTCCCTTTTTCGGCGGGCCGCTTGATTGCTTGCGCGTGTCCGTGGACCCTGAGCCGCCGCCACTCGAACTGCCGGAGGAACAGGCAGCAACCAGGGCCCCGGCTCCTACGGCCCCAAGTCCAACGATCGCCCTGCGGCGTGTGATTCGCTTAGTAAGCATGGGCTCCCTCTCTCTGGCGGCCTGGAGCCGCTAGTCCGGCGTGGAACGCGCGTAATCTAGCAGCTAAACGCGGGCGTAGCGATCAGAGATTGGGGAACCCATCATTCGGGAAATCCGAATGGCCGAAGCGCCGAGAAGTCGAACTCCGAGAGAAAGCGAACGAACTCGGCGGTCAGGGGATCGGGCCGCTTCGAGTGCATCGCGACTACCTTCCGCTCGAAGGAAAAGTGGGGCAGGTCGAGGATGCGCAGATGTCTGGCGTAAGGACTGAGGCGCGCCACGTAAGAGCCAACCATCGCGATGCAGGAGCCCTGCATCGCCAGCGCGAGCAGGCCATCGAAGGATGTGTGCTCGAAGGGCGCCTCTAATGTCAGGCCCTGGCGGCGGGCCCATTGTTCGACGATCGGCCGGTAGACTCCCGTCCCCGGTTGAAGGGCCAGCGGGTACCTGGTGAGTAGCTTGAGGTCGGGCGGCTCATAGCAGTCCGCCCGGACCACCATCTCCATTCGGTCTTCGCTGACCGTCGTGGCCTCGAACTCGCCGGATAATTCGTTTATGTGGAGGTCATTGATGATGGCGATCTCAGCGAGGCCGCTGACGAGGGCCGCTTCGCATTCCCCAACTCCATTGGCGGTCACGGCAATCTTCGAGTCCGGATGCCGTGCGTGAAAGGCACGGATCACGGGCGGCAACAGGTACACGCTGGGACCATGAAGGCTGGCGATCCTAATGCGGCCCATGTCGCGGCGCGAAAGGCCGCGGATATCCCTTTCCAGCTTCGCCCGCTCGGCGAGCATTTGCTCGGCGAAGGCGAAGAACCTGCTGCCGGCGCGTGACAGCTCAAGCTTGCGGCCGTTGAAGACGACAAGCGTGACGCCGAGCTCCTCCTCGATGCTCTTGACGTGCCCGTGTATCGTTGTCGGGCTCAAGAAGAGTTCTTCGGCAGCGGCCGGGTAGGAGCCCGCCCTGACCAGACTTGCGAATGAATGCACCGCTTCGAACCGCATATGACCCCCGTCAGTTCTGGGTGCTGGGTCTCAGAACCGAGCGCATTATCCCGTATTCTCGAATGAATCAGCCGGGGAATTGGCGTTGAATGCTAGGGACATTGGCCCGAGTATGGAGGCTGCGTCACCCCGAACCGGTCAACTGAGGAGGACTCGCCTTGGCGTCAGTAGCACAGCCGGAACGAAAGCTTCGTTCGTTTCAGATCTCAGCGGTGAATTCGGCCGCCGACTCGAAGGGCAGCATCCATGACGATGAGAAGGCCCGGGAGATGGGATACGAGGGCGGCTTCGTCCCTGGCCCCACGGTCCTCGGCTACATGAGCCGGCTCATGCGCGAGACGTTCGGCAGAAACTGGCTCTCCGACGCCACCTTCAGCGGCCGAGTGCGGCGCCCGGTTTATGAAGGCACGATGGTCACGGTGGAGGGCCAGGTGGTCGAGGGCCCAGACGAGCTGGGTAGGGTGGTGGTGGAACTCCGCGTTGTGAGTCCAACGAAGGAGGTCTTGGCCGAGGCTCAGGCAAGCTGCAACTCGCGCTGAGCCGGCCACTGCTTCCGTAGAATCGCCGCCGCCGAGCGAGCCATCGGAGAATGAGAGTATGGACCTGCCTGAATTAAATGAAGAGAACTGCAAGCCCGGAGATAAGCTGCGCCCGTATTCGGTCACCTACGACGAGCCCTTCGTCGCCGCGTTCCTGGAGCGGACCGGGGAGTCGCCGGCGGACTACGAGGGTCCGGACGGGAGGGTCGTCCCGCCGGCCGTCTTCTTCAGTGCCTACGGGCGACTGATACATGGCACCTACCACTACGAAACCGGGGTCTTCGTCACCTCCAATCTGCGGCTTTTCAAGGCGCCACCACTGGGCACGAAGGCCCTGGTCACGGGCGAGGTGCTTCGCTTGTTCGAGCGAAACGACAACAAGTACGTCACCTTCTCCGTAGTAGTCTCAGACGAGTCGTCCGGCGAGCGCTTCGCGGAGGTGGAGCACACGTCCATCTATAAGCTCAAGCCAAGGCCAGCCCGCTAATCACTGCCGGACCGCCTGCCGCAAGTACAGGGAGACTAAATGACCACCAAACCGACCGCCGAGCTTCGCGTAACCGCGTTCCTGCCGGGACCGGACCGGCCCGATATCCGAAACGCGATCCATTCGACCGAGGGCGCGCGCGATTACGGGTACCAGGCGGCGCTGGTCGGCGGAGTCACGGTGTTTGGCTGGTCGACGCCTTTGATCCTGGAAGTCCTCGGGACATCCTGGCTCGACCACGGCTGGGCGGACCTCACGTTCCGGCGTCCAACCTACCCCGGCGACGAGCTGGTGATCACCCTCGAGGAAGATGGAAGCGTCGCCCGGCTCAAAATAACCGGGCTTGATGGACATGACCGTGTCGAAGGGGAGCTCGGCCTCGGCGACGCTCCCTGGCTCGACCAGGTCTTGCTGAAGACTCCGTTCCAGGAGCCAGAACCGGAACTGCAACATCACCCGCTTCTAACCCCGGAGGTCGCGCCCGTCGGGCGCCGGCTGTCGCCTCTCGGCTTCACCGTCACCGTCGAAGAGGCTCGCGAGTACGCGGAAAAGAGGGCGCGGACGAACGACCCGCTGTTCACCGGGCCCAGGCCTCGCCTACACCCCGGCTGGATCGCCGGCCGTCCGCCGGGAGTACTACACCACAGTTACGATTACGGACCGGCCATCCACGCCCGCAGCCACCTGCAGATAATCGCGCCGGCCTTCGCGGGTCAGGACTTCGTCGCCACCGCCACCTTCCGGGAGTCTTACGAACGCAAGGGCCACCACTACGGCGCCTACGACTGCACCATATACGCGGCCGACGGCACGGAGCTGTGGCGACAGCGGCACACGACCATCTATCAGGTCGCGAAGCGCGAAAACGCCGGCTGACGCCCGTCAGGCTCGAGGGTCACTCCACTCATCTCCGTGGCTTGCTGAGCACGCGTGAGCCATCCAGCCGGGACTGGCCCGGCGCCCTGACAGGGTCGCCCATGCCCCGGCGCCGGGAGGGCGCCCGAAGTGGCGCCCGGTCAGCCATGCGACGCGGCGCTCCTCGATGGCGTTTCGCATGCGCCTCTCGCGAGTCGACGAGCCTGTGACCTCAACCAGTGCGACCGCGAGCGCGCCGCTGTCGACTCACAGCCCTGACACCAACTCGCCCGTCGGTGCTTTCCGCGCTCTGATTCGCCGGCTGTCCCTGACGTCCGGTTAAGCCCGGCACAGGTCCGCAGTCCATTCGGCCTGACTTGCCTTGCCATTCAGGCGGCGACTTGAGGGCAATGGGCCTGACCTTTTGGGGCCGTTCGTTAGTCGTACCAGTCACGAATAGGGCCATGATTGGCTACAGGAGGGGTGGACTTCCGGCCTTCAGTTCCGCTCTTGGAGGAGGCATGCAGGATGGAAGTTAGCCTTGAGGATCCCGGCCCCGGCAGGCGGCCGGACGTCGAATCGGTCCCGCGCCGAAAGCAGTCACGCCGGCGCTTCCTCGGTGGCGTCACCGCGGCAGGTTCTGCGGCGCTGCTGACAGCACTAGTGCCAACTGGCGCCGGCGCAAGCACCGTACGCCAGGGTTCCGGAAGAGTGACGCGTGCCACTGCATCGCGTCTCAGGGCCGAAAACCTCCGTGAGGCCCTCGCCGAACGCCTCACCGGCGGCCCTAACTCCGGCGACACGATCAAGTTCCCACCTCTCAGCGAGCTCCTGCCCCTGCGGGTTGTGACCAGGGAGCGGCCGTCTCCAAGCCCCGCGCAGAACGCGGACAAAAGCGTGTCCGCGATCGTCCGAATGCAGGCTGACCTGCAGCGCGCCCTGGAGAAACCAATCGACCAGCGCAAGTGGGCCATGGTCATCGACCTCGAGCGTTGCGTTGGCTGCTCGGCTTGCACGATCGCTTGCAAGGCCGAGAACCACCTGCCGCCAGGGGTCGTCTACCGGCCCGTGATCGAGGAGGAGATCGGGCAGTACCCGAATGTCACCCGCCGCTGGCTGCCCCGCCCCTGCCAGCAGTGCGACGACCCGCCCTGTGTGTCCGTCTGCCCTGTAGAAGCGACGTGGAAGCGCGAGGACGGCATCGTCGTCATCGATTACGAAGCGTGCATAGGTTGCCGCTACTGCATCACGGCTTGCCCCTACGGAGCCCGTTATTTCGACTTCGGCGACAACTACACCGATGACACGCCGGCGCTTCAGCCCTACGAGGTCATGGCGTCCCCGGAATACGGCGGCGCCTGGGACCGCCGCGGTGACGAGTCACCCATCGGCAACGTGCGCAAGTGTCACTTCTGCGCCCACCGACTGGACGCCGGCATGCTGCCTGCCTGCGTCACGACCTGCATTGGGAGCGCCACGTTCTTCGGTGACAGGAACGACGCCGACAGCCTGGTGAGCGAGCTCATCGGCGATGCGCGCGTTTTCCGTCTCAAGGAAGACCTGGGCACTGAGCCCAAGGTCTTCTACCTGGCCTAGGAGGAAAGCAATGCAGATCCAGCTTTCACAAAGGGCCTCTGCTCCGGTCGACGTAAAGAAGCTAGTGGTCCCAGTCGCCCTGGTCTGGGCTGTCGCCATGGTGCTCGGCCTGGGAGGAGTCGTCGTCCGGTTCCTGACCGGCCACGAGCTGGCGAACTACACGAGCAGCATCCCCTGGGGTCTGTGGATCGCCAGTTACGTCTACTTTGCGGGCATCTCCGCGGGGGCATTCCTGGTCTCCGCGGTCATCTACGTGTTCGGGATCAAGAGGCTCGAACCAGCAGCCAGGCTGGCGTTGTTCGCTGCGCTCGCGGCGCTGCTGGCGGCCCTGGTAACGATCTGGCTGGACCTGGGCCACCAGTGGCGCTTCTATCGCGTTTTCCTCTACCCCAACCCGAGCTCGATGATGGCCTGGATAGTCTGGCTGTACATGGCCTATCTGATCCTGATAGCCGTCGAACTCTGGTTCGTCATGAGAGCGGACCTGCAGCTGTGGGCCGCCGAGCCTACGCTGAGAGGCCGGCTGGCGGCACTGCTGTTGGGTCGGCCGGGCGATGCCCTGTCCGGGCGTCCGCGCGCCCGCGCGCCACTTCGAGACCAAAGCGGCGCTGACGCCAGCATCGTGCGCCTCCTGGCCACACTCGGGATACCGCTTGTGATCGCGATCAGCGGCGGCAGCGGCGCCCTGTTCGGTGTGGTGGGCGCTCGAGAGTACTGGAACGCGCCCCTGTTCCCGCTCATGTTCATTGTTGGGGCGGCTGCTTCGGGTACAGGGCTGGTCACGGCGATCGCCGCGGTCGCGCTGCCTCCCTCCGAAAGCGGGCATCCGCGCGACATCGTCCCGACGCTCGGCAAGGTCACCCTCGCGCTGCTGGGCGTGTACCTGCTCATAGTGTGGGCTGAGTTCAGCATCACGCTGTACGCGGACATTCCCGCCTCCACGAAACCCTTGAGCAACATCATCGGCGGGCCCTACGCCTGGGTCTTCTGGGTATTTCAGATCGGACTCGGGTCCGTGATTCCACTGGCGCTGCTGCTGAGCCGGCCTCGATCGGTGGCCTGGGTTGGCCTGGCCGCATTCCTTGTCGCCGTCGGCTTCTTCGCCACGCGGCTGAACATCGTCATTCCAGGCCTCACGGAGCCCCAACTCGAGGGGCTCGACGATGCGTTCGTTGAGGGCAGGTTGTCGTATAGCTACTTCCCCAGCGCCATGGAGTGGGCGGTTTCCTTCTTCTCCGCCGCTCTGGCCACGGGCCTGTTCTACGCGGGCTACCGTCTCCTGCCCCTGGTCTCTCCCAGCAAGGAGTCGTCACGATGACCCAGGAAGCGACGTCGCGGAACTCTGCCCTTAGTCGCCGGAAATTCTTCCAGACCTCGGCGCTGCTTGGCGGGGCGGCCGTGGTCGCGGGCACGCCCTGGATCCTGCAGGCCTTCGATGGCGGCGAGGAGGGGCGGATCAAGGCTACCGAGGAGTACCTCCTGGCGAAGCCGGAGAACATCATTTATTCGGTCTGTCAGCAGTGCAACACCCAGTGCGGCATCAAGGTCAAGGTGCAGGAGGGCGTCGCGGTCAAGATCGACGGCAGCCCCTACAGCCCCTGGACGATGAGGCCTCACGTCTCCTACGACTCCTCACCCTTCGACATGGCCACCCTCGATGGGGCGATCTGCCCGAAAGGGCAGGCCGGCATGCAGACGGCCTACGACCCCTATAGGGTGGTGAAGGTGCTCAAGCGGGCCGGGCCCCGTGGCTCGAACCGGTGGGAGTCAATCCCGTTCGACCAGGCTATCGAGGAGATAGTTTCCGGGGGAAGGCTCTTCAAGCATGTGGCCGGCGAGGAGAACAGGGAGGTGACGGGCCTGCGCGACCTCTGGGCCGTGCGAGACCCGGCAGCTGCCAAGGCCATGGCCGATGACGTCAAGAAGATCCTCGAAGAGAAGGACCGCGACGCAAAGCAGGCGCTGGTCACCAGGTTCAAGCAGACGCATGCCGCCAACCTCGACAAGCTCATCGACCCCGACCATCCGGACCTGGGCCCGAAGAACAACCAATTCGTGTTCGCCTGGGGGCGTCTCAAGTCGGGCAGGGGCGACCTCATTTCGCGCTTCGCCAGGGACGCCTTCGGCTCGGTCAATGCCCACGGCCACACGACGGTTTGTCAGGGTTCGCTCTACTTCGCCGGCAAGGCAATGAGCGAGCAGTTCGATGAGGGCAAGTTCACGGGCGGCAAGAAGTTCTTCTGGCAGGCTGACCAGGAGTCATCCGAGTTTACGATCTACGTGGGGGTGAACCCTTTCGAGGCAAGCCAGGGGCCGCCGCTGCGCGCCAAGCGCATCGTCGAGAACCAGTCTGAGGGCAGGCTCAAGTACGTCGTTATCGACCCTCGCTTGTCGCGCACTGCGGCCAAGGCCTGGAAGTGGTTGCCTAACAAGCCGGGGACGGAAGGGGCTGTCGCCATGGCCCTGATCCGGCATGTGCTCGAAAGCCGCCGCTATGACGAGCGCTTCCTGGCTAACGCCAACAAGGCCGCCGCGGCTGCGGCCGGCGAAGCTTCCTGGACTAACGCCACGTGGCTCGTGCGCATCGATGCCGCAGGCCAGCCTGGCAAGTTCTTGCGGGCCTCCGAGATCGGTCTGGCTCCCAAAGAGACACGGCCGACAAGCGACGGCAAGGTGTGGGAGTTCGACCCTTTCGTCGTCCTCAGGGGCGGCCAGCCCGTAGCTTTCGACCCGAACGACAGCAAGGAGGCGGTGGTCGGCGACCTGTTCGTGGATGGCGTGGTGGGCGGCGTGCGCGTCAAAAGCAGCCTTCAGTTGCTGCGCGAAGAGGCACTTTCGCGCACCAGCGAGCAGTGGGCGGAAATCACGGGGCTGCGTGCGAAGGACCTGGAGGAAGTCGCCTTCGAATTCACAAGTCACGGCAAGCGGGCCGCAGCCGACATTCATCGCGGCGTCTCCCAGCACACCAACGGCTTCTACAACTGCAGCGCCTGGTTTTGCCTGAACCTGCTCATCGGCAATTACGACTGGAAGGGCGGCCTCACGGCCGGAGCGACCTACGACCAGGCCGGAGCCAAGGACGGTCAGCCTTATCCGCTGTCCAAGATGCACCCCGGTAAGACCACGGCTTTCGGGGTCAGCATTATCCGCCACGACATGAAGTACGAGGACACCACCATTTTCGAGGGCTATCCTGCGAAACGCCCGTGGTTCCCTCTGGCCAGCGACGTGTACCAGGAGATCGTGCCCTCGATCGGTGACGCCTACCCGTACCCGGTCAAGGCCCTGCTCCTGTACATGGGGACGCCGGTGTACTCGCTCCCAGCCGGGCACACCAACATCGAAGTCCTCGCTGACGTCAACAAGCTGCCGCTGTTCATTGCCAGTGACATCGTCATCGGCGAGACCTCGATGTACGCCGACTACATCTTCCCGGACCTCACGTATCTCGAGCGCTGGGAGTTCGGCGGCACCCAATCTAGCGTCGTCTGGAAGGTGCAGCCAGTGCGCCAGCCCGCGATCGACTCGCCGAACGAGACGGTCAAGGTATTCGGTGAAGACCTTCCTCTCAGCCTGGAGTCACTGCTGCTCGCGCTGGCCGAGAAGCTCAGCCTCCCCGGCTTCGGCCCGGGAGGCTTCGGGGCATACGGCGACTTCAAGCGCCCTGAGGACCTCTATCTGAAGCAGGTCGCCAACATTGCCTTCGGCCACAAGGCCGACGGCTCCGAGGCCGTCCCGGACGCGGGGGACGAAGAGCTCGCTCTCTTCGTGCAGAGCCGGCGGCACTTGTCGGCGCCTACCTTTGACCTATCGCGGTGGCAGGCCGCGGTCTCCCCCCAACTCTGGCGCAAGGTCGTCTACGTCCTCAACCGCGGCGGGCGCTTCGATAACTACGAGGCCGCTTACGACGGCGAGAGGCTGAGGAACAGGTACGCCGCCCTCATCAACATGTACCAGGAGAAGACGGCGACGACCAAGGACTCGATGAGCGGGAAGAACTTCCGGGGCATCCCCCACTACACTCCCGCGCCGACCGATTCGTTGGGCAGGCCCGTAGACGACGGCGAGAGCTTCGACCTGCGCCTGATCACGGCAAGGGAGATTACGCATACAAAGAGCCGGACGGTCGCCGACTACTGGCTGCTAAGCCTGAACCCGGAGGGCGTCTTCGTGATCAATCGCCGCGACGCGGAGCGGCTGGGCCTCAAGGATGGGAGCCGCGTGAAGGTGACATCGGCGTCCAATGCCGAGGGAATCTGGGACCTGCGCAACGGGACGAAGAAGCCGATGGTCGGAAAGCTGAAGGTCATCGAAGGCATCAGGCCGGGCGTTGTGAGCTACTCGCTCGGCTTCGGCCACTGGGCGTACGGCAGTTCTGACGTCATGATCGACGGCAAGAAAGTGAAGGGCGACCCGCGCCGCGCCAAGGGACTGCATGCAAACGCCGCCCTCCGCACCGACCCGAAGCTGACCAATACGACCCTATCGGACCTCGTGGGCGGGAGCGCGGTCTTCTACGACACGCAGGTCAAGCTCGTGAAAGTCTGAGGGCCCGCACCCTACTGCCTGCCTGCGGTCGGTGACCCGAAGCCGGAGGCTGGGGATATCGACCGCAGGCAGCGCGGGGCCTGCGCGACGAGAACGCCGCGCGGGGACTGAGCCTTAGCACATACACCCCAGAAGGCCCGCTTAGCCACCTGCAATTGGGCCGAACTCATTATCGTGGATAGCAGAACGCCGCCGGTGTCAGTCAGGCCGCGCGCGGTCGTCGCAAGCGGTACATCGCCGCGTCCGCCGCGGCAATGAGCTCCTCGGCGGTCTTACCGTCTTGTGGATAGTGCGCCACTCCCAGCGTGAGGTCGATGGCCTCGAGCGGTAGGCCCAACTCAGTGGAGATGCACCTCAGTGCCTCGGTGGTGCGCTTCCGGTAGTCGCTGGCCGTTTCTGGGTCGGCGTGCGGAAGCACGACCATGAACTCGTCGCCGCCGTAGCGTCCAACGAGCGCCTCCTCCGCTGAGAGCACGCGGGTGATGAGCCTTAGGACCTCGTCGCCAACCGGGTGGCCGTGGGTGTCGTTGACCGCCTTCATGCCGCGCACATCAGCCATGAGGACGGCATGGCGAGCTGCGGGCTTGGACTCGAGCAGGCGGCCAAGGTCAGCAACGATCGCGGCGTGGTTCAAGACGCCGGTCAGCGAGTCGCGGCGGGCCTGCTCGGAAAGTTGCGCGTGGATCGCGTGCAGTTCCTGCGCCATTTTGTTGAACTCACGGGCGAACAAGCCTAACTCGTCGTCGGCGTCAATGGCGACCCGAAAGTCAAGGTCACCACGGCTGAAGCGCTTGGCGCCCTCGGCCAGGCGCGATAGCGGGCGCGTGATGCGCTGGCGAAGATACAGCCAACCAAGAACGGCAAGGCACCCGTCCGCGCCGGCGCCAAACACCAGGAGCGCCCGGATGGTTCGCACTTGGCGCTCGTATTCCCGCTCGTACGACCGCACGGCGCTATCGACCACCTTGATAATCACGGGAGTCATCGTCGCCACATCTTGGACGGCCGTGGTGATCGCAGGCAGATCGCTGTCTTCTTTTTCGGCGACAAGGAGACGCGCGTCCTGCTGGGCCCAGAGCGACTCGAGGAAGCGTAACCACCTTCTCACGGTCTCCGGCAGGCTCCCTAGCTCGCCAGAGTTGAGGGAGTCAAGCGCGGCGCTGAACTCGGCCCGCTCCCTCCTCAGGTCCTCGCGAGCCTCGTCCCTGGCGGCGAGGATCTCTATCGTGCGTAACCTCATGGACTGAGCAAGCAACCTCTGCCTAGCCATCAGATTCACCGTGCGCGTCGCCATCTCCTGGTCCCCGACCTGTCCGAAGACCATGACGCCGCCCGCGACATGCACGAGACCGAGCAGCCCCAGGATGAGGGCGGTGGTCAGACTGATGGGTAGCGAGCGCACTCTTTCTTTAGCCCTCTCGATCCGGCCGCCGTCCGAATCGGCATCCGCCGACGCCGAGGCCGCCGTTCATGCCGTCCATCCCCTGCGGCCACACCCAGATACCGGTGGGCCTGCTGAGCGGCGCCCTGGGGCAGGCGGATGGGGTCGAGCCTCAGGCGGGTGCAATGCCGCGATTGCTGCGCGTTGACTGCAAGCGCGGCCATGGCCTTAGCCGGGCTGCAGGAGCCATACCTGATTCTGTTCGGAGGTTTCGTAGCCGGTAGTAGCCGCGAAGGTGCGGTTAGTAAACGGGAACTTGCCCGCTTCGGCGACGCAGATACCGACCGGGGCGCTCTCGGCGAAGCTGGCAAGCGCCTAACCGAGCACCCTCCGTGCATGCAGGCTGACTCCTTCAACCCTCGTTCTCACTCCGGATCGCCTCGCTAATGTCACGCCACTTCTATCTTCGTCCTCAAGCCTGTGGCAGATGAGCCTTCCAGAGCTTCAGGAGGGCCTACACCATCCGCCGATCGAACCGCGCGCCGGCGGAGATGGCGGCCCGGACGCTGCCAGCCACGCACTCCTCTGGTCGCCGGCAAGGCCCGGGTCAGCTGGCTCCCCTGGGGGACTGAACCTGATCGGCCATGGGAGTGCTGGTCGGCTTGATGTCAGCCAGACAGAAGATGATGGGCTACTGAGCCCTGAAGAACAGAGCCCCCGAAGAACAGAGTAGTGGAGAGGTTTGGAGATGGTGGAGACGGGGGGAATCGAGCTCCCTCGACTCCAAACCGGTCCCGTAGTTCTCCCGCACAGAGTTCAGGCGCATTGGGCCGCCTTCGCGGTGGCTTGGGCAGCCTAGCAAGAGTCACTCCTCTCCTCGTCAATGAACACTCCCCCCGGCCTCTCGAGGACACGCTCCGACTTCTGCACCTGATCTGGCGAGAAGGCGACGTCCGCGAAGTCCGAATCCCAGCACACCAGAGGTATCGAGGTGTCGCCGCCGGCTGGTTCGACTCGCCGGACAAGCTGGCGGAGGCCATAACGGAGTGGGACGGGTTCGGGAACATCTTCTTCACTCTTAATCCGGTCAATCCAGACCTGATCGCTCGTTCCAACAACCGCATCACTCGACAGCGCGACACAACTCCTGACGGCGAGGTAATTCGCCGAAGCCTGCTCCTCATCGACATTGACCCCGACAGGCCATCAGGGATCAGCAGCACTGACGCCGAACTCGCCGAGGCGCGCCAGGTGCGCGACGCTGCCCTTGCTTTCCTGACCGACACCGGGTGGCCCGAGCCGCTCGTGGCAATGTCCGGAAATGGCTTCTACCTGCTGTACGGCCTCGACCTGCCGAACGACGCGGAATCCACGCGGCTTGTCAAGGGCGCGCTGGACGAGCTGAACCGGCGGTTCAAAAGCCAGGCGGCGCACATCGACACCAGCGTCTACAACGCCGCCCGCATCGCCGGCCTCATCGGCACGATGAAGGTCAAGGGCGACCAGACCGCGGAGCGCCGGCATCGTCGGTCGGAGATCATCCGCTCGCCCGAGCACCTTGAACCAGTTACTCGGGAGCAGTTACTTGCGCTCGGCCGCGGAACGGACACGAAGCCAGCCGGTGAACCGCCTGCCGCCATTCGCGCGACCCCTGGCAGGCGCCTCCTCGTAGACCTTCTGCGTGAAGCCGGGATCGAGTATCGGGAGCAGCCACCTGACGCGGCCGGTGTGACCTGGTACCACGTCCGCCGCTGCCCCTTTCACGGCGACGGCAGAGACTTTGAATGCGGGGTTGGACAGAACCTTTCTTCAGGCGCCTACGCCGGGCACTGCTTCCATCCAGAGGGCGCGGGCAAGGGCTGGCAGGAGTGGAAGGCGGCCCTCGGCTTGCGGACCGGCTTTGCCGCGCTCATCTCAACGCCGGCGCAAGTCAGGCGGCGGCTGACCGACTTTCCGCGCACGGACTCGGGCAACGCCGAGCTCCTCGCCCAGTTGTACGGGGACCGCCTTCGCTACGACCACGGGCGCGGCCGCTGGCTGCTCTGGCGGGAAACGAAATGGGCAGAGGACAAGGACGGCGAAGTCCACCGCCTGGCCAAGGAAGCAGTGCGCCAGAGGTTCCTTGCAGCTTCCGGCCTGGAAGACCCCGAGGAGAAGCAGGCCCAAGCGAAGTTCGCAAATCCGGAGTGAGAACCGGCAACGCCTCGACGCGATGCTAGACCTCGCCAAGAACGAGGCGGCCATCGCCGATGCGGGCGATTCCTGGAACCTCGACCCTTGGCTGCTCGGCGTGGAGAACGGCGTTGTTGACCTTCGCACCGGCCGGTTGCTCGAAGCCGAGCCCGCACAGGGGATCAGCAACTCGGTCCCTGTTCGTTACGACCCGGACGCCGAGTGCCCTCGCTGGCTGTAGTTCCTCGCAGAGATCTTCGAGGGCGACGAGGAGTTGATCGACTTCATCTGGAAGGCAGTCGGTTACAGCCTAAGCGGCGACACCAGCGAGCAATGCCTCTTTATCTGCCACGGCTCCGGTGCGAACGGGAAGAGCGTGTTTCTCGGAACCATCCGCGCCCTTGCTGGCGACTACGCGTTTAACGCACCATTCTCGACCTTCGAATTACAGAACCGGACCACCATACCGAACGATGTTGCGCCTCTCGCGTCCAAGCGCCTTGTAACCGCTGCGGAGACAAACGACGGAACTCGCCTGAATGAGGCGCGGCTCAAGGCACTGACCGGCGGCGATCCGATCTCCGCGCGCTTCCTCCACCGCGAGTACTTTAGCTTCATCCCTGAGGCGAAGTACTGGCTAGCCGTCAACTACCGGCCACGGGTGGACGACTTGTCGTACGGCTTCTGGCGGCGAGTGCGCCTGGTGCCGTTCACGTGCACCTTCATCGGCAACCAGGACAAACACCTCGCCGCCAAGCTTGTGAGAGAGCTACCGGGCATCCTGGCGTGGAGCCCTCCGAGGCTGCCTCGCCTGGCAGAGCGAGGGCCTGGGAGCGCCTGCGTCCGTGAGGGCCGCAACCGAGCAGTATCGCAATGAATCCGACCCGCTCAGTCAGTTCATCGACGACTGCTGCGTGACCAACTCAAACACTCAGTGTGGTGCGACCGAAATATACCTGGCCTACCAGCGCTGGGCGTCGCAGCAAGGGATGACCGAACGGGAGCGCCTATCCGCGACAAGCTTCGGCACCAAGATGGGCGCCAGGTTCGCGAAAAAGCGCTCGGGGAAGGGGAACGTCTATGTAGGGTTGGGGCTCCGCTCCGACCGCGAACAGGACGGCCACGACCCTGCACCAGTGCAGGGTCGATAGAAGTTTCTGCTCGAGAAGAAGGCCTCACGCGGGAAGATCGAGAAGTACCCCACACAACCCTTCACCCTACACAGGCTGTCGCCTGTCACTGCGGTGACGAGATCGACTCGTCTGCCGCCCATGGTTCCCCGCGCTGCTTAAAGCACCGGGAAGTCGAGGCGAGGCTATGACGGTCTCGCGCTGCCTGCCGGACGACTTCGCCGGCGCCTGCACTGACGCCGCCGTTCCCGGCTCGATGCTGTGCGAACGCCACCTGCGTGGCCTGGCGCTCGCGGCGCTTGACCGGCACGCCTGGCCTCGCCTGCGCATGGCCGGCGGCAAGTCGGTGGCCGGCGACGACGCCTGGCGGGCCTGGCTGCGCGAGACGACCGGCGCGGAGCTGCTCGCCGTGCTGAGGATGCTCGGCGAGGCGGAAGCGATCAGGAGGAGCGCATGACTGCGGTCACACCGCTCACGATCCTGGAAGTCCCTATCGACCAGCTGCGCCCCGACCCGGCAAACCCGCGCCGCATCTCCGACGCCGAGCTAGAGGCGCTCACCCGCAGCCTCAGGGAGTGGGGCTTCGTGCAGCCCGTCCTGGCACGACGCGAGGACAACACCGTCATCGGCGGCCACCAGCGGCTCACCGCCGCCCGGCGCCTCGGCCTGAAGACCGTGCCGGTGGTCTTCC
>DATLYJ010000065.1 GCA_035574915.1 Dehalococcoidia bacterium
AGACCGTGATGTCCCTCCCGCCTCGCCGCGCCCGCAAGGACGAACGCCCGTCGGTTGCCGTCTCCCTTCCTCGCTCTCAGCCTGACCACGACCACGACGACGACGAGGAGGACGATTAGTCCGGATAACCCCTGGTCACCGAGTCCGGCCCGGGCCGCCGGAGGCGGCTGCTGTTCGCGCCTCGGACTGCCAGAGATTCAGGCCTTTGGGGCTGCGCATGAATGGCCGGCAAGGCCGCTATTTCCCTCCGGGCCCAGATCAACGAAAATCAGTGACAATCCGTGGCTGTCTTGCTGCGGTGCTTCGCAGCGGCGCTAGCTCGCAGGTTTGCCGCCTGGCAGGTTACGCAAGTTCGGATGTTCGGAGGTCCGCCTCGCATGCCTGACATGAATGGCCGTCGCGTCGTCATCACCGGCATGGGCGCCATCACACCGCTCGGCAACAGCGTCGACGAGTTCTGGCAGGGCTGCGTCGAAGGCCGGTCCGGCATCGACTGGATCACTTTTGTAGACACGACGAACTACCCGGTGAAGGCTGACGGAGAGGTCAGGAACTTCGACCCTCAGAACTACATGGACCGCAAGGAAGCCCGGCGCATGGCTCGCTTCGCCCAACTCTCCGTGGCAGCGGCGCGCATGGCTATCGAGGACTCAGGCCTGCGCATCGAGAAGGAGGACCCGGCGCGGATCGGCGTCCTCCTGGGTTCCGGCATCGGCGGCTATCCCGAGACCGACGAGACGATGCGCACCATCGTCAGCCGCGGCGGCGACCGCATCGACCCCTTCTACATGGCCAAGCACCTCCCGAACATGGCCGCCGCCCAGATCGCGATGCAGTTCCAGGTGAAGGGCTACAACAACACCGTCTCGACGGCATGTGCGGCTGGCACGCAGGCCATGGGCGACGCCCTGAATATCCTCCGCCTGGGCCGGGCCGATGTCATGTTCGCCGGCGGCGGCGAGGCTGGCATCTGCGAGTTGGGCCTGGCCGGCTTCAACATCATGCGCGCCCTCTCGACCCGCGCGGACGACCCGAAGAAGGCGAGCCGTCCCTTCGACAGAGACCGTGACGGCTTCGTGCCGGCCGAGGGGGCAGCCGTCTTCATCTTCGAGACCCTGGAGCACGCCATGAGACGCGGCGCGCGCATCTTGGCGGAAGTCGCGGGCTACGGCGCCAGCTCGGACGCTTATCACATCGTTCAACCCTGCGGCGACGGCGAAGGCGCCATTCGCGCCATGCGCTGGGCGATCGAAGATGCCGGCCTGACCATCGACGACATCGACTACATCAACGCCCACGGCACCTCGACGCCGGCCAACGACGCCTCCGAGACGGCCGCCATCAAGGGGCTGTTCGGCGAGCGGGCATACCAGATACCAGTAAGCTCGACCAAGTCGATGATCGGCCATGCCCTCGGCGCCTCGGGGGCCATCGAGTCCGTGGCCTGCGTGAAGGCGATCGAGACCGGAATCCTGCCGCCGACGATCAACTACGAGACGCCGGACCCGGCTTGCGACCTCGACTATGTGCCGAACACGTCCAGGAATGTCGGCGATGTGCGCGCCGTGCTCAAGAATAGCTTCGGCTTCGGCGGTCAGAACGCCTGCCTTGTCTTCCGCAAGTTCGAGGGCTAGCGTCGCGGACAACCGGCCGGGAGGGAACGCCGGTCTCGCGGGGCGAGGGCATGCTGATTGCCGGCGTTGAGCCGTCACGGAGTCCTGTACCGGCCACCATCGAGCCTCCCGGGTGTATAGGATGTCCTGGTCCCCGCACACCGCCTCCTTGACAGGCCTGGGCATGCCGATAAGATGATCGTGATACCTCGGCATCGAGAAAGGCACTTCTGAGAAGCGATAGCGCCCGTGGCGGCGGCGGCCCGCTCCTACCGTGGAGCCATCGAGTTCCCGCCCTGCCTCCCCTGCATGTCATTAGACGAACCTCCTGATAGACGCACTCCTCAACTCACCGACCGCGGCAGCGCAGTGGCGCTGCCAGCCATGAGCGCCTGGCCGTGAACAGCCCGTTGGTGCTCGTGCTGGCTGCCGGCGCGTCGAATCGCTTCTGGCCCCTCGAGGACAAGCCTTTCTTCCCCTTCGGCGGCACCTGCCTGCTGGAGCGCCACCTGCGCATCCTGCGCGACCTCGGCTGCGAGCGGTTCGTCGTCGTCGTGAGGCCCGGCATGGAAGCGCGCGCCCAGGAGATCGGCGCGGCGCTGGGGATCGGCCACGTGCGGACGGCAGTGCAGGACAAGGCAACGGGCATGGCGGGCGCGGTCCTGAGCGCGATGGAGCACATCGAGGCGCAAGGCGACGCGCCCCTGTACGTCACGCAGGCGCAGGACCTGGTGAGCCGCGACCTCCACTCCCGCGTGCTCTCGGCGGCAGCGCGCGGCGACTCTTTCGCGGCGGTGGCGGCGGCGCGCGTGAGGCATTACTTCCCGGGGGGCTACCTGACGGTGGAGGGCGACCGCATCACGTCCGTCGTGGAGAAGCCCGGTGCCGGCAACGAGCCGAGCGACCTCGTGAACATCGTCGCCCACGCCTTCGCTTCGGCGCGGCCCCTGCTCGATGCCGTGCGACAGGAGTCCAGCCCGGTCTCGAGCGACGATTCGTACGAGCGGGCGCTTGCTTCGCTCATGCGGGAGCAGGTCTTCCGGCCCGTGGTGTACGAGGGGCGCTGGCAGGCGTTGAAGTTCTCCTGGCAGGTGCTGGACGTCATGGACTTCCTCCTGGCGGAGTGGGCCAGCGGCGCTGAGCCCCTGCCCGACGGCTACGAGGTGCGGGAGGACGGCGTGATCATGGGCCGCGATGTCCGCGTCTATCCGGGCTCGCACATCGTTGCGCCGGCGCTCATCGGCCACGGCGCTGTCATCGGCCACAACGCGCTGGTCCGCGGCTCCATGGTGGGAGAGGGCGCCGTGGTCGGGTTCGGCAGCGAGGTCGCGCGCAGCTATGTTGGCCAGAGGGTCGAACTACACCACAACTACGTGGGCGACAGCGTGCTGGCCGCCGGCTCTTCGATGGGCTTTGGCGGCACGACGGCGAACTTCCGCCTCGATGGCCGCACGGTGCCTTCGATGGTGGGAGGCGAGCGAGTCGACACCGGGCGCGAGAAGTTGGGCGCCGTGCTCGGGACGGACGTGAAGGTCGGTGTCAACACCAGCCTTATGCCCGGCGTAAAGGTGGGCGCCGGGGCGATCATCGGTCCCAACCTGCGCATCAACCGGGACGTGCCGCCCGGCGAGCGCGTGCTCTACGACGATGAGTATGGACGTTTCTAGCGCCGTGGGGATCGCCGTCGTGGCGCTGGCCATGGCCCTGATAGCGTTCGTGGCCGCGGCGGAAGCGGGGCTCGTGACGATCAGCCGGGCGCGGGTGCGCGTGCTGGCCGGCCGCGGCGTACCACGCGCGGCGATCCTGCAGTCATACATGCAGGAGCGCGAGTCGCTGCTCGACGCGCTGTTGCTGGCGCGCCTGACAGCCTACGTGCTTGCCGTGACAGTCGGCGCCCTCATCGTCGCTGACGAACGCGGCATCGGCTGGGACGTCGTCGGCATCGTCGTGGTGGCGGCTGTCCTGCTCGTGCCGCTGCTGGAGGCGCTGCCGCGCTGGATCGTCACCCGCGACCCCGAGCGCTGGGGCCTGCGCATGTCGCCCCTGATGGGCGTCTTCAAGTCCGCCTTCGGGCTGCCCGCTCACATCCTCAACCTGCCAATCCGCACCGTCCTGCGCCGCCGCCAGGACAACGAGGAGGACGAGGAGATGATGCGGATGATCGAGCTCGAGGAAGACGAAGGGGAGATCGAGGAGGACGAGCGCAAGATGATCCGCGGCGTCTTCGGTCTCGAAGAGACCTCTGTGCGCGAGATCATGACCCCCCGCATCGACATCGTGGCTCTGGAGGCGGATGCCGACCCTCGCGAGGCGCTCCGGCTCAGCGCCGAGCGCGGCCTCAGCCGGCTGCCAATCTACGAAGGCAACCTCGACACCATAGTGGGAGTGGTCTACGTGAAAGACCTCATCCGCTACCTGGCGCTCGGGTCAGAGTTGCCGAAGCTGCGCGACATCGCGCGCAAGCCGTTCTTCGTCCCCGAGTCCAAGCGCATCGACGACCTCCTGACGGACATGCGGAGGCAGCGCGTACACATGGCGATCGTGGTCGACGAATACGGCGGCACGGCGGGCCTGGCGACGATCGAGGACCTCCTCGAGGAGATCGTCGGCGAAATCGAGGACGAGCACGACGTGGGCGAGCCCAACATCGTCGTCCTGTCCGAGACCGAGGCCGTCTTCGACGGGCGAGTCGGCATCGACGAGCTCAATGAGCTCTTCCACACCGACATCAAGGGCGAGGAGTTCGACACGGTCGGGGGCTGCGTGTTTCACCTCCTCGGCCGAATGCCATCGGTCGGCGACGAGGCGGCGACCGACGGCGTCCACCTCAAAGTGCTCGCCGTCGACGGCAACCGCATCAAGCGCGTGCGGGTCACCGTCGAGCCGCGCTCGGAGGCCGACCACACCGAGCCGGGCAACGGACGTAACGGTAGCGGCCGCAGCGGCAACGGGCATTAGCTAGCGCCAACGCCCCGTGGCCGCCGCCCTGGCTCCGAAGCAGGGCTTCTCGGCGCGTTCAGGGCTTCTCGGCGTATATGAGCGCGCTGGCCAGCGTCTTTTCTGGGTCAAGCTGCTTTGGCTCGGCCCGCGCGCCGGTAAAGCCAGCTTCCTGGATCGCGGCCAGGTATTCCTGAAGCGGCAGGGCGCCCGCGACGCAGCCGGCCCAGGACTCGGCGCCTTCGGCGTCCGCAGGCCGCTCGCCCAGCCAGACCATGTCGGAGACGCGCAGGCGGCCGCCCGGCCGGAGGACCCGGAAGGCTTCGCGGAAGACCTGGCGCTTGTCCGGCGAGAGGTTGATAACGCAGTTCGAGATGATCACGTCGACGGACTCGTCCGGCAGCGGCAGGTCCTCGATCTCGCCCAGCTTGAACTGCACGTTCGTTGCCCCCACCTTCGCCGCATTCTCGCGCGCCAGGTTCATCATGTCGGGCGTCATGTCGACGCCGATGACGCGCCCGGTTGGGCCCACCTGCCTGGCCGCCAGGAAGCAGTCGATGCCGCCACCGGAGCCCAGGTCGAGCACGGTCTCACCCCTCCTGAGCTCGGCGATCGCGGTGGGATTGCCGCAACCGGCCGCGGCCTCCAGGGCGCCGGCGGGAAGGCCTTCCACCTCGGCCTGGGCATAGAGCCCCTTCACGAAGCTGACTTCAGCCTCGCTCGGGGCAGCCGGTGCACAACAGGAGTCGTCGCAGCTGGCGTCCGCGCTCGCGGCCACGACCTCCAAGGGGATCGAGTCCTCCAACGCTGCTGCCCTGCGGGCCCTGGCGCCGTAGCGCTCGGCCACCGCGCGCTTGATCTGCTCTGAGGTCATCTCCGTCATGTGTTCACTCCTCCCTCTGGCTGTCAGTGGTCGACGTACTGCTGATGCTGGCAAGGAACTCCTGGACGCGGCGGCGCATGCCCCGTACCGTCTCTCTGAAAGCAGCGAGCTTGTCCTCTTCGCTCCCTTCGACGGCCGCCGGGTCGGGGAAGCTCCAGTGCAGGCGCACGGGCGCGCCGGGGAAAATCGGGCACTCCTCCGCCGCGGAATCGCAGACGGTAATGACGTAGTCGAAGCGCTGGCCTGCGAACTCGTCTACGCTCTTCGAGCGAAACCCCTCGATCGATATGCCTTCGTCCGCCAGCACGCGCGCGGTGTACGGGTTGAGGCCCTTCGGCCGGGTGCCGGCGCTGTGTACTTCGAAGCGGTCGCCGCCGGCCTCGCGCAGGAGCGCCTCGCCGATCACGCTGCGGGCGGAATTGCCTGTGCAGAGAAAGAGCACGCGCAACGGTGGCATCAGTCGTCGCCTCTCACAAGCTCGTAAGCCAGGGCGCCCAGCCCGGCGCCAAGGGGCGGCGCGACGATGTACACCCAGACCGACGTCAGTTCGCCGGAGACCAGCGCAGGGCCAAGCGAGCGCGCGGTGTTCATCGAGGCGCCGGAGATTGGTCCGGCAAACAGCGCCTCCAATCCCACGGTACCACCGATGGCGATCGCTGCCGCCTGGCCCACGGCGCGGGCGTCGGTCGCGACGGAGATGATGACGAACATGAGGAAGAAAGTAAGCACTACTTCGAGCACGAAGGACTCGGCCTCGGGACCTGCGGGGACAGTCGAGCCAAGGTTGGCAATGTCGCCAAAGAGGGCGAAGAGGAGCAGGGCCGCAAGCACAGCGCCGGCGACCTGCGCCGCCCAGTAAGGCACAACGTCCTTCAGCGGGAAGCGGCGCGCGACGGCGAAGCCGAGGGTGACGCCGGGGTTGAAGTGGGCGCCGGAGATGTGGCCGACGGCGTAGATCATCACCATGATCACGAGGCCGAAGGTCGCGGCGATGCCTTCATGCGAAATGGCGCCGCCGCGTTCGGCGCTAATCACGATCGCGCCGCAGCCGGCGAAGACGAGGGCGAACGTCCCGAGGAGCTCCGCCGCCGTCCGGTGCAGCAAGGGCATCAGCGTCACTGTCGCGCGCTCTGTGGCCGCCTCTTGGGCGCTCACAGGGCTACGACCGCCTGCTTGAGCCAGAGCAAAGCGTCGCGCTTTACGCAGTAGGCCGCGCGGGCGCCCGGCGCGCACTGCTCGATCAGCCCCGCGTCCTTCAGCACGCGCAGGTGCTCGGAGACCGTCGACTGCGCCAGCGCCACTTCCTGCGTGAGGTCGCAGCACTGGCGCTCGCCGCTGTCGGAGAGCGTGCGCACGATCTCGAGCCGGGCCGGGTGCGAGAGCGCCTTTAACATCGCCGCAAGTCTATGGATATCGGGGTCCACGAGTGCCATATCATCGCCACTTTACGATGATTACGGAGCCTGTGCAAGAGGTCTGGAGGCCGACGTCCCGGGAAAAGTGCCGAGCCAAAGGACAGACCGGCACACGGTGTGCACCCCATCGAGGGCCGTGAGTGCTCTAGGCTCCATCGCCGTGCCGGCCGGCCAGTGCTTCTATCGGGCGCTCTGTGGAACCTCTGTGCTAACATCTCTGCCCGATGAACGGCGTCACTTCTGAGGAGCGGAAGTACTGGGTTGCGTTCTCCCGCATTTCGCGCATCGGCGCGGTCCGGGCGGGGATGCTGCAGGCGCACTTCAGCTCCATGGCGGAGGCCTGGAAGGCGAGCGCCGCCGAGCTGATGGCGGCGGGCCTGGACCGCGGCACGGTCACGAGCATCGTCAACGGCCGCGGCGCCATCGACCCGGACGCCGAGATGGAGCGGCTGCAGAAGTCGAACATTAAAGCCTACTGCTGGCTCGACGAAGAGTACCCGCCGCGGCTGAAGGAGATCGACGACAAGCCCCCGGTACTCTACGTACGGGGCACGCTCCTGCCGGACGACGAATGGGCTGTGGCGATGGTAGGGACGCGACGAGCAACGCCTTACGGCAGGCAGGCGGCCGAGCACTTTGCCACTGACCTCTCGCGCCACCGCATCACCATCGTCAGCGGCCTGGCGCGCGGCATCGACGCGGTCGCGCACCGCGCCGCGCTCGCGGGCGGCGGCCGCACGATCGCCGTGCTGGCCTGCGGCCTCGACATGGTTTATCCGCCGGAGCATGCTAAGCTGGCTCAGGAGATCATCCAGCACGGCTGCCTGGTCAGCGACTATCCGGTCGGCACGCAGCCGAGAAGTGAGTACTTCCCGCGCCGCAACCGGATACTCAGCGGCATAAGCCTCGGAGTCCTCGTGGTCGAAGGCGACGTCGATAGCGGCGCGCTGATTACGGCGCGCATGGCGCTGGACCAGAACCGCGAGGTGTTCGCTGTCCCGGGAAGCATCTACTCGCCGACCTACAGGGGCGCGAACAAGCTGATACAGGAAGGCGAGGCCAAGCTGGTTGCGAGTGCCGAAGACATACTGGAAGAATTGAACCTGACTATGGCCACCCACCAGATGGAGCTGCGCGAAGTACTGCCTACCGATCCCACGGAGGCCAGGCTACTAAAGGTCATCAGCAACCAGCCGATCCACATCGATGAGGTGCAGCGCGCGAGCGGGCTACCGATCGCCACGGTGTCCGGCGCCCTGGCCATGCTGGAGCTGAAGGGGATGGTGCGCCAGATCGGGCCGATGAGCTTCGTCCGGGCCCGGGACGCGGGCGCTGTCGCGTATTCTGTGTCGAAGTAAGGACCCCGCCAATGCCAGGAAAGAGCAGCGGCGCTGCCAACAAGGCAGCCGGCAAGACATCACGGAGGTCAGCCGCGACACGCGGCAATGGCCGCGCGAGCCGCTCCATGAGCGCGACAAATGGCCGCGGGCCGGTGACCCCCGGCGGCCGGGACCTCGTAATCGTGGAGTCGCCGGCGAAGGCGCGCACGCTGTCGGGCATCCTCGGCGACGGCTACGAGATCACTGCCTCTATCGGGCACGTCCGCGACTTGCCGACCTCGAAGCTAGGGGTCGATGTGGAGCGGGACTTCGAGCCGCAGTACGTCGTGCCCCGGGAGAAGAAGGAGGTCGTCGGCCGCATCCGCGAGGCCGCGGCCCGGGCCGGCACGGTGTACCTGGCTACTGACCCTGACCGCGAGGGCGAGGCAATCTCCTGGCACTTGGTCGAGGCCGCGGACCTGCGAGGCAGGCCTTATCGCCGCGTCGTGTTCCACGAAATCACTCCTCAAGCCGTGCGGGAGGCCTTCCAGCACCCGCGCGACATAGACAGCGCGCTGGTCGATGCCCAGCAGGCGCGCCGCATCCTGGACCGGCTCGTCGGCTACAAGATCAGTCCGGTGCTCTCGAAAAAGGTGCGGCGCGGCCTCTCCGCCGGACGGGTCCAATCCCCGGCGTTGCGGATGGTGGTGGAACGCGAGCGGGAGATCCAGAACTTCGTCCCGCGAGAGTACTGGACTATAGACGCCGTGCTGGCGAAGGAAGGCGTGGAGCCCGCGTTCAGCGCCAGGCTGCGAGGCGTCGCCGGTCAGCGGACCTTCGAGATCCCTAGCGGTGACGATGCCCGCCGGATCGAGACTGAGCTGCGCTCGGCGTCGTACGTGGTCAAGACTGTGCGGCGGCGGGACCAGCACAGGCGGCCAGCGCCGCCCTTCACCACGAGCACGCTGCAGCAGGAGGCGTCGCGGCGCTTCGGGTTTACTGCCCGCCGCACCATGGCGCTGGCGCAGCAGCTTTACGAAGGCATTGCCATGAGGGGGTCTGGCCCGACCGGCTTGATCACCTACATGCGCACGGACTCCACAAACCTCGCCGAGGCCGCGGTGAACGAGATCAGGGGTTTCGTCGCGCAGCGGTTTGGCGCCGACTTCCTGCCGAGCGCGCCGCGAGTGTACAAATCCCGAAAGGGCGCGCAGGAGGCTCACGAAGCGATCCGGCCGACATCGGTTCTGCGGGCGCCGGACTCCCCGGACCTGAGGGGCCTGACGAACGACCAGCGCCGGCTGTACACGCTGATCTGGCAGCGCACCGTCGCCTGCCAGATGGCGGACGCGGTCCTGGACTCGGTCTCAGTCGACATCGACGCCCGCACCGCTGACGGCGCTCGCACTTACCATCTGCGCGCGACGGCGTCCGCCGTCCGCTTCCCGGGCTACCGTCAGGTATACGAGGAAGCGCGCGACGACGACAGCGCGGACCAACCTGCCGGGCCGCCGCTCCCGGAGCTCGATGCCGGCGATCCGCTGCAACTGCGCGAGCTGAAGCCGGAGCAGCACTTCACCGAGCCGCCACCGAGGTATACCGAAGCCACGCTGGTGAAGGCCCTGGAAGAGAACGGCATCGGTCGCCCGAGCACTTACGCGGCGATCATGTCCACTCTCCAGGAGCGTGGCTACGTCGAGCGGGTCGAGCGCCAACTGCGGCCGACGGAACTGGGCTTCGTGGTCAACGATTTCCTCACCGACCAGTTCCCCGACTACGTCGACATCAAGTTCACGGCCGAGCTCGAAGAAGAACTGGACGAGATTGCGGGCGGCGTACGGACCTGGCGGCCCGTGGTGCGCGAGTTCTACAACCCCCTCGAGAGGCGGCTGCGCGAGGCTGAGAGCGCGCCCATCGTGGCTCAGGAGACCGGCGAGGTCTGCCCTGAGAGCGGGCACCCGCTGATCCGGCGTTTCGGCCGCTATGGCCCCTTCCTGGCCTGCACCGGCTATCCGGACTGCCGCTACACGCGGCCGGATAAGGAGGACGAGCAGGCGACGGAGACGGACGAACAGTGCGACGTATGCGGCTCGCCGATGGTCGCGAAGCGCGGCCGCTTCGGCCCCTTTCTGGCCTGCAGCCGGTACCCGGAGTGCAAGGGCACCAAGCCGCTCCTGGTGAAGACAGGCATCCCTTGCCCGCTGGATGGCGGCGAGATCGTCGAGCGCCAGAGCAAGAAGGGCCGGCGTTTCTACGGCTGCTCCAACTACCCGAAGTGCGACTACACCAGCTGGCAGCGGCCGCTGCCGACCGTGTGCCCTGACTGCGGCGGCCTTGCCGTGGCCGAGCGCGGCCGGCGCGCGCGCTGCACCGTGTGCAACTGGAAAGGCCCGCAGGCGGACACGGTCGAGCGCGGTAAGGCGAGGCCGCGCGCGGCGCCCGCCGGGGTTGGATAGGAGCTAGAAGTGGCCTTCTCACCCGCCGGAGAGGCCCGGGACCCGAAACGCTCGACCCCCTCGCCTTCTTCCCGGCCGGCGAGCCGCGACAGCAGGGCGGCCGCTGCGGCTCAGGTCGCCGCGCTCGATCCGCGGACGCTGGACCTCCTGGGACGCTTTCTGCGGGAGCGGGGAGCGAGCCGCAACCTTTCGCAGTACACCCTCCGCAACTATCGCGCTGACATCCTCCCCTTCCTGGCCCACCTGGCAGAGCGGGAGGTCGACCCGCTCCAGGCGGCACGGGGCGACCTGCGCCGCTATCTGGCGCGCCTGGTGAGCGCAGGCACGGCGGCGGCGAGCGTGACGCGCAAGGTCAGCACCATTCGCGGCTTCTACAAGTATCTGCGCGCCGAGGGCGTGATCGATAACGACCCCTTCTACGGGGTCAAGGGGCCCCAGAAGCCGCGGCGACTGCCGAAGTTCCTCTCGGAGGAGGAGGTCGGCAGGCTCATCGCGGCCGCTGACAGTAGCGAGCCGGCCGGCATGCGCGACCGAGCGCTACTGGAGCTCCTGTACGGGGCGGGTCTGCGGGTGAGCGAGGTCGCGGGCCTGGACGTCGCCGACGTGGACCTTCGGGACCGGGTGGCCCGCGTGCGGGGCAAGGGCCAAAAGGAGCGCATCTGCGTCTTCGGCGCTCCGGCGGAGGCGGCGCTGGCCCGCTATCTGCGCCACGGGCGTCCGGCGCTTGCGGCGGCGAAGGAGCCGGCGCTATTCCTCAACCGTTTCGGCGGGCGGCTTTCCGCCCGCTCGGTGCAGATGCTCGTGCGTGGCTACGCCGCCAAGGCGGGTATTCCCCGGGAGGTGCATCCGCACCTCCTGCGTCATAGCTTCGCCACGCACCTCCTCGATGGCGGAGCGGACCTGCGCGTGGTGCAGGAACTCCTGGGACACGAAAGCCCCAACACGACTCAGGTCTATCTCTCCGTGACCGAGTCCCGAAAGCGGGCGGCCATGGAGGAGGCCCTGGAGGGCCTCCGGGAGGTGGAACTGCAGCGGGCCGCCCGCCGGCGCGCAGGAGGGAGCGCCAGAGCAGACTAGTCCGCCACTGCGAAGTGCTGTCGCGCTGACCGAGAACTATACAGGCGCGCAGAGGTCTTCACGAAATGACAACGCATTGGCTCCGCGACAGGTCGCCATCGTTAGCGTTGTCGCGCCAGACTCCGCCCATGGACCCGAAACAGAAGGCGGAGATGGCGAAAGCGTTCCGACAGGTCGCGGAACTGATCCGTGCGACAGGCCGGCAGCAGGGAAAGCGGGCGCGGCCGCCCGGCGGAGGACGGCGTGCAGCCTGAGCGCGACGAACAGGGCAACGTCTGGGAGATCCGGAATCCGGACTCTGGCTCCCGCCCTGCCTACGAACGCCGCCTTCTGCTCCGCACCGCGCACATCCTGGAGGAGGCCTCGCGCCATCCCGGCAGCGTACGCGGCGTCCTCTGCGTCCTGATGCTCGACCCCTCCGTCGAGCCGCGCGAGGTCTTCGGGGAGGTGGCCGAAGA
>DATLYJ010000066.1 GCA_035574915.1 Dehalococcoidia bacterium
GCGTCCCTTCCGCGCTCCCCACCACACTATCTCCCAGGCCGGCCTTGTCGGCGGCGGCCGCCAGCCGCGCCCGGGCGAGATCAGCCTGGCACACCGCGGTGTCCTGTTCCTGGACGAGCTGCCGGAGTTCGGACAGCAGACTCTCGAGGTCCTGAGGCAGCCGCTGGAGGACCACCTGGTCACCATCAGCCGCGCGAACGGCTCGGTCACCTTCCCCGCCAATTTCATGCTGGTGGCGGCGATGAACCCCTGCCGTTGCGGGAACTACGGCGACCCCGTCAAGCAGTGCGTGTGTTCGGAGTCGACGGTCTCGCGATACCAGCGGCGGATTTCGGGGCCGCTGCTCGACCGCATCGACATCTTCGTCGAGGTGCCCAGGATCGACTACGAGAAGCTGTCCTCGCTCGCGCCCGCGGAGCCTTCGGTCGCCGTCCGCGAGCGAGTCGACCGGGCGCGGACGCTGCAGAACCAGCGTTTCGAGGCCGCGGCCACGCAGTGCAACGCGGAAATGACGCCGGCAGAGGTACGCGACTTCTGCCAGACACGCCTCGACGAGGGGGCGCGGTCGCTCCTAAAGCTGGCGACGAGCCAGCTATCGCTTTCCGCGCGCGCCTTTCACCGCATCCTCAAGGTGGCGCGCACGGTCGCGGACCTGGCGGGCGCGGAGACGATCGGCGCGGCTCATCTGGCGGAGGCGGTGCAATACCGGCAACGCACGCGCGCCGTCTGAGGGCAACGGCGCGGTACGCGCACCCCCCGGCCCGGCCAGCGGGCACCATCATGCTGATCGGCACCTGCGCTGGCGACGGACAAGGATAGGATCGGGCCGTGGACGCGTGGCTCCTGTTCGCGATAACTGCAACGGCTGTCGTCGCTGGCGGGACGGTGCTGGCCCGCACGGCCGACATCATAGCGACGGAAACGGGAATTGGCCGCCTCTGGATGGGCTCGGTGCTGGTCGCGGTCACGACTTCGGCGCCGGAGCTGGTGACCGACGTTTCAGCGGTGCGGCAGGGGGCGCTGGACCTGGCGATCGGCGACCTCTTCGGCAGCAGCATGGCGAACATGGCTATCCTGGGCGCGATCGGGCTCGCCTTTCCAACGAAGCGCCTGCTCCAGAGCGTCGCCTTGGAGAACGTGCTCACCGCGACCCTGGCGATCCTGCTCACTGTCCTGGCCGTCCTTTTCCTGACGGCGAAGTCGCAACCGGGCGTGGGCCCGGTCGGGCTCGGCCCGGTCCTCATCGCGGCCGGCTGGCTTGCCGGCGTTGCGGCGCTTCGAGAGGTCCATGGACGCGCCGGAAGCCACGGCGAGCCCTCCGGTGCAGGCACGCTGAGGCGGGCCGTGGCCGGCTTTGCCGCCGCCGCGCTGCTGATCTTCGCCGCGGGACCATTTCTGGCGCGCACGGCCTCGGAGCTGGCTCAGGACACCGGCGTTGGGGAGACCTTCTTCGGGACGTTGGCGCTGGCACTCGTGACCTCCTTACCGGAGCTCGTGGTGAGCGCGACAGCGGTGCGTCTTGGGGCGCTGGACCTGGCGCTCGGTAACCTGTTCGGCAGCAATGCCGAGAACATGGCCATCCTGCTCGTCCTGGAGCTCGCGCACACGGAGGGCAGGATCATGGAGGCCGCGGACCTGTCGGCGGCGACGCCCGCGGTGGTCGCGATCGGGCTCATGACGATAGGCATCGCGGCCATCGTCCTCAAGGCCGAGAGGCGGCGGCTGCCGTTCGACCTTTCGGCCGCTGCTCTGGTAGCCGGCTATCTGATGGGCGCCCTCGCCGTCTACGACGCCTCGGCCTGAGCGGCCTGGAGTGCCGCCGGCTCCGGGCCCGCCTGGGCCGGCGCGGCGAAGCGCAGGTAGAGGAAGCCGGCGAGCCCGGCCGTCAACGATCCCGCCAGGATCGCGACCTTTGCCTCATCGACAAGCTCCGGCTGATCGAACGCCAGGCCGGTGATGAAGAGAGACACTGTAAAGCCAATGCCGCACACCAGGCCGGCGCCTACCATGTGGCGCCAGGTTGTACCCGTGGGCAGTGTGGCGATGCCGAGCCTCACGGCCAGCCACGAGACCAGCACGATGCCGCCCAGCTTCCCGAACACCAATCCGAAGTAGACACCCTGCGCCGTCGCGCTCGACACTGCCGCCTCGATCGAGCCGGGCGACAGCTCGACGCCGGCGTTGGCGAGGGCGAACAGAGGCATCACGCCGTAGCTCACCCACACGTGCAGGGCGTGCTCAAGGCTGTCGAGCGGGGCCTGACTGCCCGTGGTCAGGTCTTCGATCTGCTCCAGCAAGTTCTCCTGGTCGTTCTTCGACCCCGATGCGAGCGCCTCCTGGAAGCGGTCGACGAGCGAGCGCGCGACTTCCGCGAAGGTCGCGGGGTCGTAGAAGGGCCGCGCCGGTGTGAGGAGGCCCAGGACGACTCCCGTAATCGTCGGGTGCACTCCGGACTTCAGCATGGCGACCCACATCACTACCCCGACGGCCACGTAGACGTTCACGGTCCTGACGCCGCGGCTGTTCATCGCATAGATCGTGGCCAGGCAGAAGCCGGCGAATCCAAGCCAGTCGAAGGCCAGGTCCGAGGTGTAGAAAACGGCGATCACGAGGATTGCGGCGATATCGTCGACGATGGCCAGGCCGAGGACGAAGATCTTGAGGCCGAGGGGCACGCGAGTCCCCGCGATCGCCATGACACCGACCGCGAAGGCGATGTCAGTGGCCATTGGGATGCCCCAGCCGCGCTCGCCGGGCCCGCCGAGGTTCAGGCTGGTGAAGATAAGGGCCGGCGCCATGACGCCGCCGATGGCGCCGGCTACCGGCAGCATTGCCCTGCGCGGATGCGCCAGCTCACCGTGGACAAACTCGCGTTTGATCTCCAGGCCGACCACGAAGAAGAACACGGTCATCAGGCCGTCGTTCACGAGGTGCTGCAGGTCCTCGACGATGGAGACGATGCCGAGGTCGATGACGATCAGCGTGTGCCAGAGGTCGTCATAGGAGTCGCCCCAGGGCGAGTTCACCCAGACGAGCGCGGCCAGGGCCGCCGCGAGGAGAACCAGGCCGCTCGTCGCCTCGGTGCTGATGAAGACCTGGACGAACTGGCGCACGCGCGCCGGCACGAAGGTGCGCTCGTGACGGGCGAGGATGATGCTAGGGAGCGGGGGCGCGTTGCTGCGGCGCTCGTCGGGCTGGTCGGCCATGGTCACCCCATCGCCGACCAGACTTCCCGGCACGCCTCGATGAGCAAACAGTAAGGCCAGGCGCATTCGGCCGTCCAGCCTCACCATCGCGGGCCTCCGCGGCCCGGGCCGTGGCAGCGGCGCGTCCTCGCGCTTGTGACGGCGAGTCCGCCGAAGGTAAGATCTGAGGGAGCCCCCGTAGCTCAGTTGGATAGAGCGCCGGCCTCCGGAGCCGGGTGCACAGGTTCGAGTCCTGTCGGGGGTACCACGTCGATGTCCATCTGGAGCCGCCGGCCTTAGCCGGCGGCCTTTGCGTCACGGCAACGGGGCACAGTGCCACCCGGCGGACACCGACCTGACCTGGCGGCCTCGGCGTCCAGCCGCCGACGGCCTCATGGGGGAACATGCTGAGCGGCGCCTCTCGCCCGTTCTTCGAGCACCGGCCCACCCTCGCGCTTTTCCCCGGCCTGGCCATCAGCCTCGCCATCTTCGGCTTCAACCTCTTCGGCGATGCGATGCGGGACGTGCTCGACCCGAGGCTGCGCGGCGGACGCCGCTAGGCCGGCCCTGAGTGGCCAACGAGGGCGTCGAGGATCTCTCGCATCTCGACGAAGAGGTCGTTGACGCGGACGCGCGAGTGCGCGTCCA
>DATLYJ010000067.1 GCA_035574915.1 Dehalococcoidia bacterium
ACCTCGCCGAGCGGGCGCGGTCGCGGAAGCTGCGGATCGAGGACGTAGAAGGCGGCACCTTCACGGTCGACAACACCGGCGCCTTCGGCTCCGTGATGAGCGTGCCCCTGATTAACCCGCCGCAGGCGGCGATCATGACCATCGAGGCGATCGTCCCGCGGCCGGTGGTCCGCGAGGACGCGATTGCGATCCGGCATGTCGCGAACCTCTGCATGTCCTTCGACCATCGGGTGGCGGATGGCGCCCAGGCGGGCGCGTTCCTGGCCTCCGTGAAGGCGCGCCTGGAGGCTTTCGGCCCCGAGACGATGCTGTTCTAGGGCGCTCGTTTCGCTCTGCGCGGCCGTCCGGACAAGGGTGAGGTGCCCCCCAAGGGCAGCCGCATTTGGCCGCTGAGCGCCCTCAAACGCAAGCGCCGTTCCGTGTAGACTCTCCGCATGAGCGAAGAGCGCCTGCGTGTCCTGGTGACGAACGACGACGGCATCGAAGCGCCGGGGCTCTGGTGCCAGGCGGAAGCCTGGGCCACGGTCGCCGACGTGCTTGTCGTAGCTCCCGCGCACGAGCAGTCGGGGGCCGGCACTTCCTTTACCTATCGCCGCGAGCTGGAGATCAGGGAGGTGGAGCCGCGGGTCGCGGGCGTGCGGGCGTACTGCGTCGATGGCACGCCATCGGACTGCGTGACGACAGGGCTGCGGCGGCTGGCGGAAGGCCGGATCGGTGTGGTCTCAGCGGGCGTGAACACGGGAGCAAACCTGGGCCGCGGGGTACTGGCGTCCGGGACCCTCGGCGCCGCCCTCCAGGGGCACTACCGCGGGCTCGTCTCGCTTGCGATCTCGCTGGAACGCGGCGACGAACGCGCGGCCTGGGAGACGGCCGGCGCCGTCGTGCGCCGGTTGGCCATGCTCGCGGCGGCAGGACGGCTGCCGGCGGAGCCGCTGCTCAACGTAAACATCCCCAGCGTGCCCCTGGGCGAACTGGCGGGCTTCATGTTCACGCGCATGGCGACGTCACATTATCAGCGGCTGATCGAAGAGGTGGACGACGCCGGGCGCGTGCGGCGCCGCCTGGTGGTGGACCCGGCCGCGGCGGACGAGGGCACGGACGTCTGGGCGCTCCTGCAGCGGTATGTGTCGATCACGCCGCTGCACCATGACCTCACGCACAAGGCCATCCTCCCGGAACTGCAGTCGCAGGCCGCAAAGATCTTCGGCGAGTAACTTCTCGGGGAGCTGCAGACGTAACCGTGCCAGCCCCGAGCGCGGGCGCGTGCGAACACGGGTGCTAAAATGGGCACGCAGCGGCGCCGAATAGTCGTCACTCATGGCGAAGGTAGGTTATGGCCGGACACTCCAAGTGGAAGCAGATCAAACGCCAGAAGGGAGTCGCGGACGCGCGACGCGGGGCGCTGTTCACGAAGCTGGGGCGCGAGATAACCATGGCCGTGCGCCAGGGCGGCGGTCCCGAGCCGGACACCAACCCGAGGCTGCGGCTGGCCGTCCAGAAGGCGCGCGAGAACAACATGCCCAACGAGATCATCGAGCGGGCGATCGCGAAAGCCGTCGGGCCGAGCGACGCCAGCCAGCTCGAGGAGGTCGTGTACGAGGGCTACGCCCCCGGCGGTGCAGCAGTCCTGGTGGAGGCGATGACGGACAACCGCAACCGGACGGTCGGCGAGGTGCGCAACGTCTTCAACCGCGCCGGCGGCAACCTCGGCGAGACGGGGTCGGTCGCCTGGGTCTTCCAGACGCGCGGCGTTATCACGGTGAACCTCGGCGGCGGGACCGACGCTGACGAGGTGGCGCTGATGGCCGTGGACGCGGGCGCCGAGGACTTCGAGGTAGAGGAGGACGTGCTCTCCATATACACGAAGCCCGAGGAGCTCGAGTCTGTCCGCCGGGCACTCGAGGAAGGCGGGGTCGCCGTCGCTTCCTCCGAGATCGCCCGCGTGCCTTCGACCACGGTGCGCCTGGAGGAAAAGGACGCAATCTCCACGTTGCGCCTGCTGGAGCGCCTGGAGGAGCTCGACGACGTCCAGAAGGTGTACTCCAACGCGGACTTCCCGGACAACGTCCTTGCCGGCTTCACAGCCTGACGCTGTCTCCGCCGTCGCCCCTGGGCAGGAGGACCGCAGGTCGAGTGCGGCGGCATCCGCGCACCCGCTGGTCCTCGGCATAGACCCGGGACTCAATGTGTGCGGCTGGGGCCTGGTGCGGGGCGGGCCGGCCCCTACGTACATCGCTTGCGGGACGATCCGGCCGCGCCCCAGGGAGCCAATCGGCAAGCGTCTTCTGCACCTGTATGACGCGGTCGCGGCGCTGATCGCGGAGCACGAGCCGGAGGAAGTGGCGGTCGAGGAGCAGTTCGTTGGCGCGCTGGCGCCGGCGTCGGCGCTGGCCATCGGACAGGCGCGCGCCGCGGCGGTGCTTGCGGCCGCGCGCGCCGGGCTCGAGGTGGCGTTCTACCCGCCGGCATCGATAAAGAGCGCCGTGTCCGGGTACGGGCAGGGTGACAAGCGCCAGGTGCAGTCCATGGTGCGCATGCTGCTGCGGCTGCCTGGCGACCCTAAACCGGCGGATGCCGCGGACGCGCTGGCGGTCGCCCTCGCCCACCTCGCGAGCAGGCGCATGGCGGCGCTCGCGGCCGGGCGCGAGGTCTGACCGTGAAAGACGCATCCACCTTCAGCTGCCCGGCCTCTTCGAGATGATCTCGCACCTTCGCGGCGTCCTGGCGCGCAAGAACAAGGCGGCGTCGAGCATCGAGCTGGACGTGGGCGGCGTATGGTACGAGGTCGAGTTGCCAGCTTTCGCCTGGGAAGAGATCGACGGGGTAGAGCCGGGCGAACCGCTTGAACTCGAGACCTTCTACTTCGTGACCGCGAACGCGCCGATACCGCGGCTTCTCGGTTTCCTGCGCGAGGTCGAGCGCGAGTTCTTCAAGAAGCTGGTCACGGTCCCGAATGTGGGTCCCACGACGGCGACGAAAGCACTGGTGACGAGCGTAGGTACCATCGCCCGCTGGATCGAGAACGGCGACACCGTCGCGTTGAGCAAGCTGCCGGGGATCGGGCGGCGCACGGCGGACACGATCGTGGCGCAGCTGCGGGGCAAGGTGACGGAGGAGGCGCTCCTCGCCGGCGAGGGCGAGGTGCCCGGGGCGAGGGCGGGAGTGGCCGCCGCGGCCCGGGACGTCCTCAAGGACGCCGCGGAGGCCCTCCAGGGTCTCGGGTACACGCGCACGGAGGCGGAGCGGATCCTGCGCGAGGTCGACGAGGAGGAGCGGCCGGAGACGGTGGAGGCGGCGGTGCGAGGGGCGCTGCGACGGGCAGGAAGGTAGCGGGTTGAGCCCGGGTTGCAGAGAAAAGGACATGACGCGCCCGCGCTGACGATTCCGTGCTCAGGCAGCGATGCCGGTCTTTCTCCGCTGCAGCATCGCGCGCCAGGACGCCCTGAGTTGGTCCGTCAATCAGGTCCGCGTGCCACCTGGCTCAACCCTGCGCGTTGGGACCTGCAGGAGGTCGCGCTCCTCGCGCTCCTAATCGAGTCCCTGGCGTGATATCATCCGGCCACCTTGCCCGGGGAGTCAGGATGAGGGGCCAGACGGCCATTATCGGCATCGGCGAGTTGCCGACGCGCCGCACCTATCCGGGGCGGTCGATGTACGGCCTCTGCGCGGAGGTTGCGCGGATCGCGATCGCCGACGCAGGGCTGTCGAAGGGGGACATCGACGGGCTGGTGGTCGAGGGCGGCAACACGACGCCGGCTTCGATGGCTGACTACCTGCAGATCCGGCCGACATACTCCGTCGGCGTCTCCATGCAGGGCGCCAGCTCGACGACAGCCGTAACGACTGCCGCGGCGGCAGTGAACGCGGGCCTCTGTAACTACGCCCTCATCGTGATGGGCTCGGCGCGAGACGACCGGCCGGAGCGGGCGCCGGGCTCGCGGCCGCCGGGAGGTGGCGGAGCCGGGAGCGTGGGCGCGGAGTTCGAGCAGCCGTTCGGGCCGGCGCAGGGCGCGGGGACCGGCTATGCCCTGATGTACCGGCGCCACATGTACGAGTACGGGACGACGCCGGAGCAGATGGCGAAGCTCGCGGTCGACCAACGCTTCAACGCGCTCAAGAACCCCAACTCGGCCTTCCAGGGAGTGCCGATCACCATCGATGATGTCCTGAACTCGCGCTACGTCAACGAGCCGCTGCACCTCCTGGAGTGCGTGATGCCGGCGGCGGGAGCAGCGGCGTGCGTGATCACCAGCGCCGACCGGGCGCGCTCGGCGCCGAACAAGCCGGTCTATATCCTCGGCGCCGGCCTGGAGCAGGCGAACGCCCAGATCTGGGAGACGGACAAGATCACGACCACGCCGGCCAGGGTCTCCGCTCGGCGCGCGTACCAGATGGCAGGCTACGGGCCGCGCGACATCCAGTTCGCGCAGTTCTACGACTGCTACACGATCTTGATCGCAATGACGGTCGAGGACGCCGGCCTGGCGCCTAAGGGCGAGGTCGGGCCCTTCTACGAGTCGACGGACACCACGTACAAGGGGACGTTTCCAATCAACACGGACGGGGGGCAGATCTCGTGCGGCCAGCCGGGGCTGGCCGGAGGCTTCCGCCACGTCATCGAGGCGGCGCGTCAGATCATGGGCCGCGCCGGCGAAAGGCAGGTGGTCAAGAACGACCTCTGCCTTGTCAACGGCTGAGGGGGGATAGCGAGCGAGATGTGCTCGCTGGTTCTCGGGTCCGAGAACACACTCTAGGGAAGCAGAGACGCAAGGCAGGCCATGACCACCGAGTACAGGAAGCCGCTGCCCAACCCGGCCCACTGGCCGGCCAGCAAGCCCTTCTGGGAGGCCGCGAAGCGCCACGAGTTGGTGATGCCGCGCTGCCGCCGCTGCGACAAGCTGTTCTTCTACCCCCGCGAGGTCTGTCCTTACTGCCTGCAGTCCGACATCGACTGGCAGCAGGTCAGCGGGCGCGGGCGGCTCTATTCCTTCACGGTGATCCACCAGCCGGCGAACGCGGCCTTCCTGGACGACGTGCCCTACATCTACGCCATGGTGCAACTGGACGAGGGGCCGCGCATGATCTCGAACCTCGTCGACATCGCCCCGGCGGAGGCGAAGGTGGACATGCCCGTGGTCGCCGTCTTCGACGACGTTACGCCGGAGTGGACGCTGGTGAAGTTCCGGCCAGCCTGACTGAAACGCGCTCAGGCATCAGTCCCAGCCGCCAACCCGGAGACGCGGGCTCAACTTGTGGGGCGCAGGATCCCTTCCAGCGCGGCGCCCAGGGGCTCAGGGCCCTTGCGGCTGAGGATGGCTTCGAAGCGGCGGCGGACGCCGGCATCGCTCTCGTGAGGGAGGATGTAGAAGTCGTCGGCCCGGATGGCGGCGAACACCTTTTCGGCCACCTGGGCAGGGGTGAGGGAGGCGAGGCCTCGTTCGGCCCAGAAGGCGTCGCGCTGCGCGAGCTCCTGCTCGCTCGGGCGGGGACCATCGTCCCAGAGCTCGTCAGGGCGGTTGCGGACGGAGGAGGTGATGCGGGTGGGGACGTGGCCGGGGCAGAGGACGGACACGCCTACCTTCGCGTTCATCTGCCGCAGCTGGGTGTAGAGGGTCTCCGAGAGGTTGACGACGGCGTGCTTGGTGGCGCCGTAAATGCCGCCGCCGGGCGTGAGGCCCATGATCGAGGCCGTGTTCACGACGTGCGCCTCTTCGTCCTGGGCGATGATCCGGGGCATGAAGGCTTGCAGGCCGTGGACGACGCCCCAGAAGTTGACGCCGAAGACCCACTGCCAGGTCTTGAGGCTCTGTTCCCAGATGAGGCCCGGGCCGCCGCCACTGACGCCGGCGTTGTTGTGCAGCAAGTGGACCTTGCCGTAGGCCTCGAAGGCCTTGTCGGCGAGGGCCTGGACTGACTCCGGCTTCGAGACGTCCGTGAGCACGCCGATGACGTCGAACTCCTGGCGGCGCATCTCCAGGACGGCGGCGTCCAGCGCCTTCTGCTCGACGTCGGCGAGCACGACCTTCATGCCCTCGCGGGCGGCGTGCTCCGCCATGCCGCGGCCGATGCCGCTGGCCGCGCCCGTTATAACCGCTACCTTGCCGTCGAAGTCCAAGCCTAACCCCCCGGCCCCTCTCCGCCGGCGGAGAGGGGGTGCTGTTTGGGGGGAAGTATAGCGGCGCAGGTGATGGACGGCGCGGCGCGATGACCGGAGGGGGCGCTGAGGCTAGACTCGTACCGTCACATACGTCTCCGTAGGGATTGAAGGGGCCGGTATGGGAGTGATCTCTCTTTCCACAATGTGGGCGCAGCAGGACCGCTTCGAGGACATCGAGGCGTTCCGGAAGGCGGCGGCGGCGTTCGGCTACACAGCCATCGAGGTGAGCCATTCGACGGACGCGCCCCGGCTCGAGCAACTGATGCGGGACGGGCCGATCCCGCTGTCGAGCCTGCACGCGCCCACGCCCCGCACGAGGCTGGCGGACGGACGCTGGAACGGCGACGCCAACCTGGCGGACCCGGACGAGGACGCACGCCGCGTGGCGGTGGAGCACCACATCAGGACGATTGACTACGCGGCGAAGGCCGGCCTGCGCTTCGTCGTCGTGCACCTGGGCGGCGTCGGGCCGTCCATGACCGAGTGGGAGCGGCAACTGCGGCGGTTGTACGACGCCGGAGTGCGGGAGGGCGAGGAGGTCGAGGCGCTGCGTGAACAATGCCGCCGGCACCGCAGGGCGGACCAGGAGCGGCATTTCGAAGCGGCGCGCCGGTCGCTGAAGGAGCTGACGGAGCATGCCTCGCGGTACGGCATCGCTCTCGGCCTCGAGAACCGCTACCACTACCACGAGTTCCCGGACCCGGACGAGGCAGAGGCGCTCCTCGCCGACTACACCAACGACGTCGCGGGCTACTGGCACGACGTGGGACACGCGGAGGTGCAGCACCGGCTCGGGCTGATCGACCGGCACGCCTGGTTCCCGCGCCTGACGCCGCGTACGATCGGGACACACCTGCACGACGTCGACGGCATCGGGGACCACCGCGCGCCCGGGGCGGGAGACGTCGACTGGTCCTACATCGCGGCGGGACTGCCGAAGACGGCGCTGCGGGTGCTGGAGATCGACCAGCGTCAGCCGGACGACATGGTGGCGCGGGCGCCGGAGTTCCTGCGGGACAAAGGAGTGGTCCCTTAGCGAGAGGTCTTACAATTTGTGAGACGTAGTACGTACCAGGCGGCTCTCTGCGAGCGCGATGGGGGTGAAGTCGTCAGCTTGGATACCGACGTCGACAGCATATCCGGCGTGCACAGGATCGAGCCCTGATGCTGATGTCCCGCCTTTTTGGCCGCACACTGCGGGAGGTGCCCGGGGACGCCGAGCACGAGTCGCACCGGCTCATGCTACGCGCGCGCCTCATCGAGCAGCTCGCGGCCGGCATCTACAGCTACCTCCCGCTGGGCTACCGGGCGCTGCGCAAGGTCGAGCAGATCGTGCGGGAGGAGATGGACGCTGCCGGCGGGCAGGAGATACTCATGCCGGCCATGCAGCCAATCGACCTCTGGGAGGAGAGCGGCCGCAGAGAGGCGATGGGCGAGACCTTGTTCACGCTCACGGACCGCCGCGAACGCCGTCTCGCCCTCGGCCCGACCCACGAGGAAGTCGTGGTGGACCTGTTCCGGCGCAACGTCCAGAGCTACCGAGAGCTACCGCAGCTCCTGTACCAGATCCAGACGAAGTTCCGGGACGAGCCGCGGCCGCGCATGGGCCTGGTGCGGGGCCGCGAGTTCGGCATGATGGACCTGTACAGCTTCGACGCTGACGTCGAAGGACTTGACCGCTCCTACCAGGCGATGTTCGAGGCGTATACACGCGTCTTCGAGCGCTGCGGCGTGCCGGCGATCCCGGTGCAGGCGGACTCAGGGGCTATCGGCGGCAAGGACAGCCAGGAGTTCATGCTCCTGACGGAGATCGGAGAGGACACGATCCTCCTCTGCCCCGGATGCGGCTACGCCGCGAACAGCGAGAAGGCCGACCACAAGAAGTTCCAGTTGCCGCCGGATGAGCCGCGCCCGCTGGAAGAAGTGGCGACCCCGGGCCAGAAGACCATCGACGACCTGGTGCGGTTCCTGGAGGTCCCGCACTGGAAGACCCTGAAGGCGGTGTTCTACTCCGCGGACCGGGAGCCGGTGTTCGTGGCGATCCGCGGCGACCTCGAGGTGAACGAGATCAAGCTAAAGAATGCGCTCAAGGCGAAGGACCTGCGGCTCCTGGGCGACGACGAGGTGCGGGAGTACGGCCTCGTCGCCGGTTCGGCGTCGCCTGTAGGCCTGAAGAACATGCGCGTTGTCGCGGACGACTCCGTGCTGGAATCGCCGAACCTGGTCGCGGGCGCGAACAAGCCGGACGTGCATTATCGAAACGTGAACTACGGCCGGGACTGGCAGGCCGCGATCGTCACGGACATCGCGCTGGCCCGGGCAGGCGACCCTTGCCCCAGGTGCGGGACGGGCCTCGAAGAGCGGCGCGGGATCGAGATGGGCCACATCTTCAAGCTCATGACGGTGTACAGCGAGAAGATGGGCGCGCGATACCTGGATGCCGAAGGCCAGAGCCAGCTTGCCGTCATGGGCTGCTACGGGATCGGCACCTCGCGGCTCCTGCAATGCATCGTGGAGGCGAACAGGGACGAAAAAGGCATCGTCTGGCCGGCCTCGGTCGCGCCGTACCAGGTGCACCTCGTCGGCCTGGGCCTGGACCGGGAAGATGTCGCTGGCAAGGCGCGGGCGCTGTACGACGCGCTGCGCGCCGCGGGCATCGAGACGCTGTTCGACGACCGGCCGGAGTCTCCGGGCGTGAAGTTCAACGACGCAGACCTGCTCGGGATGCCGCTGCGCGCGACGATAAGCCCGCGGAGCCTGGAAAGGGGCGCCGTAGAGGTCAAGCGGCGCAATTCGGCTGATGTCGAGCTCGTGCCGTACGAGGAGGCGGCGGCGCGCCTCGCGGCGATGATACGGGGCGCCTGAGGCCGCTTTCTCCTACTCTGCCCCGGTTGCCCGAAGGCCTGGACGAAGGTCTGACGCTGCAAAGGTTGCTGCCAGCCACATCGAGATGCGCCTCGACCGCGCACCGCGAGCGCCTGGTGTCGATGGCGCGGTGGGGCTCAGGGTGGTCGCCGGGTCAGGCCCGTTGGACGGTAGGGCTCGGTGACAGGACAATGAGCCGAGATTGACCGGGGGTGGCAGAGTATGGCGACAGCGGTTGGCAAGGCGTCCGACATCGGGCCGGGGCAGGTGAAGTCCTTCAGTGTCGACGGCAAGCAGGTGGCCGTCGCCAACATCGAGGGCAAGCTCTACGCGTTCAGCGACATCTGCACTCACATGGGCTGTCAGCTATCGGAAGGGCCGACGAGCGGCAACGTGATCGCCTGCGCGTGTCACGGAAGCCAGTTCGACATGACGAGCGGCGTCGTGGTGCGGGGGCCAGCGTGGATGCCTCTCACGACCTACACCGTCGAAGTGGTCGATGGCGAGCTGCGGCTCGAGGAGGTGGTCTACGAAGAGCCGGCGGCGCAGGCTGAGCCCGCAGCCGCCGCGGCCGCCGCGGCCCCCAGGCCAGCGGCCAGCGTCGCCGCGGCTCCGGCGAAGGCCGCCCAGGACCCCGGCGCCGTGCTCGACGCCCTTTCCAGAGTGCCCATGTTCTCCGGGTTGGGCCGCGAGGCCCTGGAAAACCTGCGCGCATTCACCTTCCGCCGTTCGTTCAAGACGGGGGCGATGATCGTCGAGGAGGGGCGCACGGGAAACGGCCTGTACGTCGTGCTTTCGGGCCGCGTCGAGGTCGTGAAGGGGATCCCGGCAGGCCGGCCGGAAGTGGTGGCCGTGCTGGGCCCGGGCGAGCCCTTCGGCGAGATGGCGCTGCTCGGCGAGTGGCCGCGCACGGCATCGGTGCGGGCGCTCGAGGACACGGAGTGCCTGGGTATGGACCGCTGGGTCTTCATGCACCAGGTGCGGCGGGAGCCGGAGATGGCGCTGAAGATGCTGCAGGTGCTTGCGCAGCGCCTGGCAAAGACGAACGAACGCATCGTCGAGTAGGGCGGCCGGCGCGACCCTGGCAGCGCGAGCAGTCGGCCCGCGCAGCAGCGGACTACGTTGTCGCGAAGGTGCCGGCCAGGTCGGACAGGGTAGCAGCAACCGGGCGGAGGACGGGCGGCGCGCCCTTCTCGGACGCGAGGAGGCCGGCGTAACTCGCCAGCTCGGTGAGCCTTTCGTTGAAGACCAGCCTCGCGGTCGCCGTGCTGGTGGGGATCACGGCGCCGCGGCTGAGACGAAAGCCCGGGCCCGCGTTCATGCCCGGGTATGACGGGCCGGCGGGCAATAGCGTGATCGTGCTGCCGAGCGGCTCGAGTACCTCCAACATCATGCGCACCGATGTGCGCGAGAGGTCCTGCAGCTGCTCCTCGGTCTCCTCGGCGTGCACGAAGAGGCGGCCGAGGATCTGGACCATGAGCTCGTAGCAGCCGTCGAAGAGGTTGCAGACGTCCTTGGACATGGGGTGGTCCAGGATGTTGATGTCGGGGCTCCCGGCGAGGTCGCTGGGAGGCATGGCGTACGGATTCGGGAGCACCGGCCGGGCAGGCTGGAAGTCAGGCTGCTCCAGAAGGATCGCCTCGTATTCGTCGTAGATCTGCTTGAACTTGTGGTAATGGGAGTCCACGGAGTCGACGCTCGCGCCCTCGCCCTGCTCGACGATGACGTTGATGGCAGCCAGGGCTGAATCGAGGTCGTGCACCGGGATGAGGCCGGGGAGGCGGAAGAAGCCGTCTGCCGTCTGGGCCTGGGGACGGCCAATGAACAGCCGATCCTCGCCGTACTTTTGCGCCAGGTACTGAAAGCCGTCCTCGATGCCGCGGTACAGCGTGCCCTGGGTCGAGTATTCGCGCTCGCTCGAGAAGACGTCAGAAAGGCCGCGGATGGCGAGCGGGTCGGAGTCATCCGGAGCCTCGGGCGGCAGGAGGCTCATGGGCAATTCGATTTCGATGAACTGCTTCAGGGTGTCCATGCCGAAAGGCGCGAGGGCAAGCTGAAACGTGGAGCCGTAAGCCTTCGGGCGGGTCGGAAGGTTCGGCCGGCGCAACTGGGGCGCGCCACCGATGGCGGTGAGAAGGTTGCAGACGGAGCCGAGATGGACCATCTCCTGGACGGCGACCTCTCGAATCAGCTGGCGCCAGTTGCGGATGCTCGAAAGCTGAGCAGGAGTGATGCCCTCACTGGTGTCGTTCTTGAGGGTGAAGTTGGCGAAGAGGTAGCAGCACATGATGGCGTGCTCGAGCTCCGCCGCTTCGGTCAGGAGGTAGATGAGCTGGGCGCGGTTTTCGATGCGGACCGGGGGCACGGTGGACTCCTTTAGGGCTTGCGGGCGCCAACAGCCGCGGGGCTGGTCAAGTTTCACACCTCCGGAGTCGAGGCGCCAGCGCGCGGAGGAATAGAGGAGCGGGCGGAGGACAAGACGGCCCGGACAGAGGTCTCCCGAAGTGTAGCGCCGCGGTGCCTTCCGGTCGGAGTCCTTTCTCCCGGTGGTCCTGCCCTAGCGGCGAAGCGGGCGGAAGAATTCGCGGATGTCCTCGACGAGGAGGCCGGGCTCTTCCATCGCTGCGAAGTGGCCCCCGCGGGGCATGGGCGTCCAACGCTGGAGATTGAAGGCCGCCTCCGCCTGGCGGCGGCTGGCGCGATAGATCTCGGCAGGGAAGTCGGCGACCGCGGTTGGGACTTCGACTCTGCCGGTAGGGACGGCCGGGCCGGCGCCGGATGCGGCGTGCGCGGCTTCGTAGTAGAGGCGCATCGAGGAATTGATGGTGCCGGTCACCCAGTAGATGGTGATGTTCGTGAGGATCTCGTCCTTAGTGAACCTGCGCTCGACGTCACCGCCGCAGTCGCTCCAGGCGCGCCATTTTTCCACGATCCAGGCGGCGAGGCCCGCCGGCGAGTCGTTGAGGGCGTAAGCAAGGGTCTGCGGCTTCGTGCCCTGGATCCGCTGGTAGCCGGTCTCCTCCTGGGCGAAGCGCGCGGCCCGCTCCGCGAGTAGCTTCTCCTCCTCCGACTCCGGGTCCGCTGGCGCGAGGCGCCCGCTGAGCATGTTCAGGTGGATGCCGGCAAGGGACTCCGGGAAGAGGCGCGCCATGGTGGTTGTGATGATGGAGCCCCAGTCGCCACCCTGGGCGGCAAAGCGCGCATAGCCCAGTTCGCCTGTCATGAGGCGGAGCAGCAGCTGCGCCATGCGCGCCGGCCCGAACCCGCGTTCAGTGGTCGGGCCGGAGAAACCGTAGCCGGGCAGGGAAGGCACGACGACGTCGAAGGCGTCGTCGGGGTTGGCGCCGTGGGCTGCGGGGTCGCTCAGCGGGCCGATGACTTTGTGCATTTCGTAGAAGCTGCCGGGCCAGCCGTGGGTGAGGAGCAGGGGCATCGGGCGCGGGCCGTTGCCGCGCGCGTGCACGAAATGGATGCGGACCCCGTCGACCTCCGCCAGGTACTGGGGCAACTGGTTGAGCTTAGCCTCCTGGGCGCGCCAGTCGAACCCGTCTATCCAGTACGAGACGAGCTCCCTCAAGTAGTCTCGGTCGGTGCCGTAGTCCCAGGCCGAGCCGGGTATCTGATCAGGCCAGCGGGTGCGCTGCAGCCGCTCCCTCAGGTCGTCCAGGACAGCGTCGGGCACTTCGATGCGAAAGGGGGTTACAGCCACTCGCGACCTCCAGCCAGAAGGATTGCCGCATTGTAGGCGCCGCGAAATGCGACCGCGAATTCGTTGACAGCGTCGCGGGGGCGGCATAGCCTTTGGCCCACTCGGGAGGAGGAGGCAGCGTGGCCGGGCCGCTAGCCGGTGTACGCATCCTGGATTTCACAACCCTCACGGCCGGCGGCGAGGCCACGGGTTACCTTTGCGACCTGGGAGCGGCGGTCATCAAGGTCGAGCCGCACGGCGGCGAGGTGGGGCGGAGGCTGAGCCGGCTTCCGTCAGGCGAGAGCGCCTTCTTTCTGCCACAGAACCGCGGGAAACGCTCGATCGTGATCGACCTCAAGCAGGCGGAGGGCCGGGACCTCGCGCTGCGCCTCGGTGCGTCCTGCGATGCCGTGGTGCACAACTTCAGAGTCGGCGCGATAGAGCGCCTGGGCCTGGGTTACGAGGACTTCCGGGCACTGAAGCCGGACATAATCTACGCCGAGTGCAGCGGCTACGGGCCACTTGGCCCGGACGCCGAATTGGAGAGCGTCGATATCCTCGGACAGGCGCGCTCGGGGGCGATGTCCGTGACCGGGGACGATTATCCAACGCCGGCCGGCTACATCATCACGGACTTCAGCGCCGCCATGCAGCTGGCGATCGGGCTCCTCTCGGCTCTGGTGTGGCGAATGCGGACGGGCGAGGGACAGAAGGTCCAGACCTCGATGCTCGGCGCAATGGTGACGGCACAGGGCTGGGAGCTGACGCACTACCTGGTGACCGGTGAGGAGCCGGCGCCCGGCGGACGGGGCCACCACCTCTTCGCGCGGGGCGTGTGGGGCGTGTACGAGACCGCGGACGGGCACATTGTCCTCAGCGGCCTTGACCCCGGAATGCTCGAAGCGCTTGCCAGCGAGCTCGGGGCGGAGGGGCTGCGGCGCTTCGCGGGCCTGGAGGCGGCGGAGCGCGCGCGCCTCTGGCGGGAGGTCATCGCCGAGTTGCGGCAGGCGTTCCGCTGCCATCCGACACAGTGGCTCTATGAAACGCTGCTGCGCCTGGGAGTGCGCTGTGCGCCGGCGCAGAACTACTCGCAGGTCGCCCGGGACCCGCAGGTGATCGCTAACAACTACATCGTCGAGATCGATCACCCTCGCTTGGGACGCACGCGCATGACAGGCAACCCCCAGCGCTTCAGCGCCACGCCAATAGAGCTGGCGACGACGGCGCCGGGCGTTGGAGAGCACACCCGGGAGGTGGCGCGCGAGGCCGGGCTCAGCGAGCAGGAGATCGCCGCGCTGATCGAGCGAAAAGTCATTGCAGGAGAAGACACATGACCACCGAACCGCCCGTACTGTACGAGCAGGATGGGCCGATCGTCACGGTGACGCTGAACCGGCCAGAGGTGATGAACAACTTCGGTGGCGGGCTGTTTCAGGCCCTGGGCGAGGCGGCGACGCGCTTCGCGGAGGACGAGTCGGCGCGGGTGATGATCCTTACCGGGCGGGGCCGCGCATTCTGTGCCGGCGCGGACCTGAAGGCGATCGAGGGCCGGATAAGGGAAGGCGGGCAGACCCAGATCGCGGCGCCGGCATCTGGGGAAAGCCGGCGCCGGAGCTTCTTCACGAACCCGAAGTTCACGCGGCGCACGAATATCTACAAGCCGATGATGGCGGCCGTCAACGGCTACTGCTTCGCGGGCGGGCTGGAGGTCATGCTCACCTGTCACTTCGCGATCGGGGCGGAGAGCTCGGAGTACGGCGTCCTGAACCGGCGCTGGGCCGTGCCGCTGGTTGACGGCGGGACATACCGGCTGCCGCAGGTCGTGGGGCTGTCCAACGCCCTGTATCTGATCCAGACCGGACGGCGGATCGACGCGCGCGAGGCGCACCGGATGGGCCTGATCCAGGAAGTCGTGCCCGACGACAAGCTCATGGAGCGAGCGCGCGAGCTGGCGTCCATCATGGCGGAGGTGCCGCAGTCGGGCCTCACGGGTGATACGGAATCGGTTCTGCGCGGCCTTGGGCGGCCGATCGACGACGCCCTGGCGCTGGAGGCAATCATCGGCAGCACCGTGAGCATCTCGGGCGAGGCTCTGGGGCGGTTCGTCTCGAAGAGCTACGACCCGGTCACCGGCGGCCGCCAGGCAGGCTAAGCCCTTCGGTCTTGTCAACTCCCCGAAATGCCGATACATTCTGTCCAGTTTTGTCATTGAGGAGATTGAGCGTGAGATAGGCAATCTCGATTTATCGTTCGCCTGCGCTCGTAAAGTAGGGCACCACGGGAAATGCTCGGGAGCAGATCGAAAGGAGCAACCACGGGAATGGCCGAGAACTACTGGCAGAAAATGAGCGCATCTCGCCTCAGCCGGCGACGCGCGCTCGGGGGCGCAGCCGGTCTAGGGCTTGCGACAGCCGCCCTCAGCCTGGTGGGCTGTGGCGGAGGCGGCGATGAGAAGGGAGCGAAAGGACCGCAGGATACGAGCGGCCTCCTGAGCTATCCGCAGGAGACCAAGGCCAAGGACGGCGGCGTCCACAAGATTGCCCTGCAGACGGACCTGACGACGTTCGACATGCTGACGACGTCGTCGTTCAGCACGCAGTACTACATCGGGTACTACGCCTACCCGAGGATGATGAAGTTCAAGTCGGCGAAGTACCCCAGCCCGCCGACGGCCGATACGGAGCCCGACCTGGCGGAGTCGTTCGAGGTCAGCGGCGACAAGCTGCAGGTGACTTTCAAGCTGCGCCAGGGGGCCAAGTGGGACCCGCGCGCACCCACGAGCAGCCGTCCGATCGACGCGGAGGACGTGAAGTGGTCGTGGGACAAATTCGCGTCCCTGAGCCCCCTGAAGGCTGACCTGGTCTACTCGGAGAGCAACAAGAGTGCGCCCGTGGAGTCGATCTCCACGCCGGACAGCCGCACCGTCATCTTCAAGATGAAGCAGCCGGACTCGTCGATTATCCCGCTGTTCGCGGCCGGCAGCCTCTTCTTCGTGAACCCGCGGGAGGCGGAAAACAAGTTCGACCCCAAGGGAGAGGTGCGCGGCTACGGCCCCTGGATGCTGGAGAACTACGAGCGGGACAACCGCTACGTCTGGGTGAAGAACCCGAACTGGTACCTGGCGAACCGCGTGCATCCCGAGAAGGTGGAAGTGCCCATCATCAAGGAGTACGCGCAGGGGCTGGCGCAGTTCCGCGCTGGCAACGTGTACAGCAGCACCTGGCTCGGGGCTCCGAACCAGACGGACATGATCCAGACCAAGAAGGACGTGCCGCAGACGCTGCTGCGCCAGGCAACGGGCTTCTCGACGGACCCGCACAAGATGACGTTCGGCTACGCGGAGGGGTCGCCGTTCCGCGACGAGCGCATGCGGAAGGCGCTGGCGATGCTGATCGACCGCGAGGTGGAAGCCGACTTCCGCTGGAACGTGAGCCAGTTCCGCAACATAGGCCTGCCCATGGAAGTCCGCTACCACAACACGGTGCCCGTCGGCTACGCGGACTACTGGCTGAACCCGCAGGACGAGAAGCAAATGCCCGGGCTGAGCCAGTACTTCAAGTACAACCCGGCGGAAGCCAAGAAGCTCATGGACGCGGCAGGCTATCGGGGCCAGGAGGTCCAGGGCATCTACATGGGCGAGTCCTTCTATGGCGCCCAGTACCTGAAGAACGCTGAGCTTGTCATCCAGATGGTGAACGAAGGCGGCATCAAGACGAAGCCGACCCCGAAGCTGTACACGACGGAGTACCTGACGCCGAACTACTACTACGCGTACAGCCCCACCGGGCGAGACAAGACGTACAGCGGCTTCATCACGCTCCTCGACCGCACGTATCCGACGATCGTCTCGCAGCTGTTCGCCACGGACCACGTGGACGGACCGCGGTTCCACGGCATGTCACCGAACGGGTTGAGCCCGGAGAAGGGCGACCCGCAGGTCAACAGCCTCATCGAGAAGATGAAGCTGGAGTTCGATGACAACAAGCTGACGGCGCTGCTGCACGAGCACCAGAAGTACATCATCAACAAGATGTACTACGTGCCCGGCGGCCCGTACCCAACGTCCGTGCAGTCCTTCAGCCTGATCTGGCCGGTGCTGGCCAACTGGGGCATCTGGTCGACGCTGCCGGCGACGGGCGTCTGGTGGGTCGAGTCGCTACTCGACCTGTGGATCGACAGCTCGAAGCCGCCGTTGGGGTCCGGATAAAGCGTAGAGCGCCGAGAAGAGCAGGCCGTGCCCGCCGTCAGAGGATGACGCGGGCACGGCCAGTATTACGGGCGCAAGGCGATCCGCGAGAAAGGTAAAGCATGCAGAAGTACGTGATGCAGCGCCTCTTGCTGTCGCTGCCTACGCTCGTGGGCATCACGGTCCTGGTGTTCGTGGGACTGCGGCTGTTCTTGCCGGCGAGCGTAGTCGACATAATCCTGGGGGAATACGGACGCACGGACCCGCAGCTGCGGGCGAACATCGAGAAAGAGCTGGGCCTGAGCTCGAGCATCCCGCAGCAGTACCTGACCTGGGTGGGCAACATGCTGCGCGGGGACATGGGCAAGTCTCTGCACAGCGGGTACGCCGTGACGGACGAGCTGGCAGCGCGCATCCCGGTAAGTGTGGAACTGGGCCTGTGGGGGCTGATCATGGCGCTGCTGATCGCGGTGCCGACGGGCATGTTCGCGGCGATCAAGCAGGACCGCTGGCCGGACTACGGGCTGCGGTCCGCCGCGATACTCGTCGACTCCGTGCCTTCGTTCTGGGTAGCGGTGCTGGTGATCACGTTCGGGAACCTTTGGTTTGGCTGGGTGCCCCCGCTGCACTATCAGCAGCTGTGGGAGGACCCTATACAGCACCTTTCGATCATGGCGGCGCCGGCGCTGATCATCGGCCTGACGCCGGCAGGGGGGCTCATCCGGCTGGTGCGCACGCAGATGCTCGAGGTGCTGCGGCAAGACTACGTGCGCACGGCGCACGCGAAGGGGCTTAGCCCGAACAGCGTGTTTTACAGGCACGCCCTGCGCAACAGCCTGCTGCCGGTGGTGACCGTCATCGGGCTGACGCTGCCACTGCTGATCGCCGGCACTGTCATATTCGAGAACATCTTCCTGCTGCCGGGCATGGGGCGCTACCTCCTGGCGGCGGTGATAGTGCTGGACTATCCGGTGATCCAGGCCGTGAACCTGATATTTGCCTTGATGCTCATCATTGCCGTGATCCTGGTCGACATCAGCTACGCGATGCTCGACCCGCGGATCCGGTTCACCTAAAAGGGAGCGGATATGGCGGTAACAAGCGTCGCCGGTTGGGAGCTAGAGGGTTACGAGAGGGTCCGGGAGCGGGCGCTCCCGGTCCGCGCGCTGGCAGGCGTCTGGAGCTTCGCCCGGCGCAAGCCACTGGGCTTCGCCTGCGGGATAGTGCTCCTGGTCCTGGTGATCATCGGCGACCTGTTCACGTTCACGATCAACAATGCGCTGCGCCTTGCGGGGCTCGAGAGTGACCCCATCCCGTACGTTGCCGACCTGGTAGCGCCCTACCCCTACACGCAGGGAGTGGAGCACATACGGCACGGGCACAGGCTGCAGCCAACGATACTGGGCGAAGGGCATGTGCTGGGCACGGATAACCAGGGGCGCGACGTCCTGAGCCGGATCATTTACGGCTCACGCGTCACAGTGGTGATCGGCTTTGGGGCCGTCGCGATCAGCGTGGTCCTATCGGCGAGCATCGCCATCGTGAGCGGCTATTACATGGGGTGGGTGGACAAGATCGGCCAGCGCGTCGTGGACATCTTTCAGTCGCTGCCGGGTCTGGCCGTGTTGATCACGGTCTTCGGGGTCTTCGGCCGCGGTTGGCTCGAGCTCATCGTCGTGATAGGCATTGTGGTCGGGGTGCCGGGGTCGCGCATCATCCGCAGCCAGGTGCTGTCAGTCATGGCGAGCCCGTACGTGGAGGCGGCGAGGACGATTGGCGCTGGGGACTGGCGGATCATGACGCGCTATGTCTTGCCGAACGTGATGGCGCTGATCATCCTCGCGGCGACGTTCCGGCTGGGCTCGGTGGTGCTGCTGGAGGCGACGCTGAGCTTCCTGGGGTTCGGAGTGCCGCCGCCATTCCCATCATGGGGTCAGATGCTGAGCCTGGACGGGCGCGAGTTCATGCGCGCCGCGCCGGGCCTGGCAATCTTCCCGGGGCTGGCAATCGGCCTTGCGGTGTTCTCGTTCAACCTGTTCGGAGACGCCCTGCGGGACGTGTGGGACCCGCGACTGCGGGGCAGCCGCTAGGCCGCGCGCGGGCCGTCGGAGCGCGCCAGCGGCAAAGCCGTTCGGTCGGGCCACGGCGCATGCATGTTGCCTTCGGCAGCTTTTCCGCGTAAATTCGCCACAGGCTTCGGCTTCAGGCAATCAAGTTATAGATTGTCTGAATCCGGCGCTCATGGTTTGCTCGTATCGAAGTTGGGAGAATCTGGGCAAACCGCGGGAGCGGGGCGCCGAAAGGAGACTGCACAGGAGCATGAGCGAAAACGGTTACTGGTCCAGGGTTATGCTCTCCAGGTTGAGCCGGCGACGGGCTATCGCCGGGGCTGCCACGGTAGGAGCAGGCGCCGCAGCGCTGAGCGTGATCGGCTGCGGCGGTGGCGGCGATGGTGGAGGTGGTGGCGGCGGCCAGGCTACGACGGACAAGCCTCAGGACACGACGGCGCAAGCGAAGGCCGGGGGCGTCTACAGGATCATCCAGACCGCTGACCCTGTAAACCTCGACCCGAACCGGAGCACGAGCTTCACGGCGCAGGAGGTGGGCGCGCGAGTATACAGCCGCCTCCTCAAGTTCCAGACCGGCCCCGACATCACCCCGTTGAGCAAGACCACCGGCGACGCGGCCGAGAGCTTCGAGGTGAACGCGGACGCGACGCAGTGGACCTTCAAGCTCCGCAAGGGCATGAAGTTCCACCCCAAGGGGCCAGCCAGCGTCAACGGCCGGGACCTGACCGCCGAGGACGTGAAGGCGAGCTACGACTACTTCCTGGAGCGCAACGGCAACAAGGCGATCCTGGTCGACATCGTCGACAAGATGGAAACGCCGGACAACAGCACTGTTGTCTTCAAGCTGAAGAAGCAGTACGCGCCCTTCCAGGAGCTGATGGCTTCATCGGCGCTTTTCTGGATCATGTCCAAGCAGGGCGCGACGGGAGAACTCGACACGCAGAAGGTGGAAGGCGTGATCGGGACAGGCCCGTGGATCCTCGACAGCCAGACGCCTTCCGTCGAGATCAACTTCAAGCGCCACCCGAACTGGTACGAGAAGGCGCGGATCAGCACAGGTGAGGTGTCGCTGCCGATCCTCGATGGCCACACCCACGTGAACATGCCGGACTACGCGCAGCAGCAGGCGCAATTCATCGCCGGCAACATCATGGCCTTCGCCGTGCGGAACCCGGACCTCGCGGACGTCACGCGCCAGAAGGCGGACGCGCAGAAGCTGGGCGTGCCGCCAGGCTGGCTGCTGAGCATGTTCTACTTCAAGCTCGACAACCCGAATAACCCCTTCCGGGACGAGCGGCTGCGACGGGCGCTATCGATGGCCATCGACCGCGACGGCATCATCGAAGTGTTCGGTGAGGTGTCGAAGCTGAAGTCGCAGGGCTTCGACATCCCGACGGGCTGGAACAACGCCTGTGTGCCCTGGGGCGACGGCGGCATGTTCTGGTGGCTGGACCCGAAGGGCAAGGACATCGGCGCTGCGGGCCAGTGGTACAAGTACAGCGTGGAGGAGGCGAAGAAACTCGTCTCGGCTGCGGGCTACACAGGCCAGACCTTCACGATCAACACCACGAACACGATCTACGGCACGACGTTCGACAACCAGACCGAGGCGCACCTGCCCATGCTCAGCGCCGTTGGCTTCAAGTACGACTTCAAGAGCGAAGACTACACGAGCAAGTACTTCCCCGAGGTCTACACGAAGTTCAACTACGAGCACGTGGCCTACGGTTACAACACGCCGTTCGCCACGGTGGGCGAGTACATGTACCGCCTGGTCCACTCCAAGGGCGACCAGAACAAGAGCCGGGTGAACGACCCGGAGATCGACGCCCTGGTGCTGAAGCAGGAGGTGGAGACCGACCAGAACAAGCGCCAGGCGATCATCCACGACATCCAGCGCAAGGTCTCCGACAAGATGTACTACGTGCCGACGGTGGTCGGGCGCTGGGGCAGCTTTACGCTCTTCGCCCCGTACGTGCGCAACTTCGGCTCGTTCCGCACCGCGGCTTATGGCACCTCCGTGGAATCCTACCCGCGGTACTGGCTCGACCGCGCCTAAGCGCGGCCAGGTCTGATAAGCGTGTGCCGGCGCTCGCATCAACTGCGGGCGCCGGCACTAAACGACTATCAGGAGGGCTGAGTGCAAAAGTACGTGGCGCGCCGGCTGCTGTTAATGATCCCGACGCTAATCGGGTTGACGCTTATCGTGTTCCTTCTCACGAGGTTTACGCCCCAGGACACGGTTGACCTGATCCTCAATGACTCCGCCGGGTACCAGGACCCGGCACTAAAGGCGAAGCTGCGCAAGGAGTTCGGCCTGGATAGCTCGCTGCCCGAGCAGTACATCACCTGGCTCGGCAACATCCTGACTGGGGACCTCGGCGCCTCCTACTTCAGCGGGCGCCCCGTGGCGCAGGAGCTGAAGTCGCGTGTGCCGGTGAGCGTAGAGCTCGGCGCGCTGGCGCTTGCTTTCTCGATCGCGATCGGCATACCCATCGGTGTGATCTCGGCCGTCTATCAGGACCGCTGGCTTGACTACGCGACGCGAGGCGTGTCGGTGCTGTTGCTGGCTGTCCCCAGCTTCTGGTTAGCACTGATCGTGCTCATCGTGGGGTCCAGGTACTTCCAGTGGGCGCCGCCGGCCCGCTATGAGCCGCCTTGGCAGGACATCGGCAGCAACCTGTACATCATGATGACACCGGTCATCATCCTGGGCCTGGGGCTGGCGGGCACGAAGATCCGCCTGATGCGGACGCAAATGCTGGAGGTGCTCAGACAGGACTATATCCGCACGGCGAGGGCGAAGGGCCTGACCGAGATGGCGGTGCTACTGCGCCACGCGGCGAAAAACGCCCTCATCCCCGTGGTCACGATCATCGGGCTGCAGATGACGGTGCTGGTGGCCGGCAGCGTCATCCTGGAGCGCATCTTCATCATCCCCGGCATCGGCCAATACTTCCTGGACGCCGCGGCGAGGCGGGACTTCCCGATAGTGCAGTCGCTGACGCTGATCATCGCGACGGTGATCGTGGTGTCGAACTTGCTGGTGGACCTGTCCTATGCCTACCTCGACCCGCGAGTGAAGTACTCATGACTGGACTGAGGGGGCGCTATGGCTAGCGAGGCGGTCCTACGACGGGAGGCACTCGAGCAGGTCGGCGAGCTGCGGGCGCGGGGAAGCTGGTTCCGCGGCCTGTGGAACTTCGTCAGGCGGAAGCCGCTGGGCGCTTTCGGGATGTTCGTCATTGCCATCATGGTCTCGGCGGCGATCCTGACCTACCTGGGCCTGGCGGACGACATCACGGGTTATCGGTACGACCACCAGGTGCTGAGCGAAAACAAGCAGGGCCCGTCCGCGAAGCACATCTTCGGCACGGACCAGAACGGCCGGGACCTTTTCTCTCGCATCTTTTACGGCTCCCGTGTGTCGATCACAATCGGCTTCGGGGCGGTGGCGATCTCGCAGACCCTGGCAGCCGCGATGGGAATCGTGAGCGGCTACTACGGCGGTAAGTTCGACTTTCTCTTCCAGCGCATAGTCGACATCTGGCAGGCGTTGCCGGGGTTGCTGGCCTTGATCTTCCTCGCTTCGGTGTTCGGGACCGGTGACCAGACGCAGCGGACGATCGTGCTAATCATCGCGATCGGCGTGCTCGGCGCGCCGGCAGCGTCCCGCTTGGTGCGGGGCACCGTGATCTCGGTGCGGCAGAACCAGTACGTTGAGGCGGCGGTGATGCTGGGGGCCTCCGACTTCCGCATCCTCACCCGCCATATCCTGCCCAACATTGTGCACATCATCCTGATCAGCGCGACCGTCGGCATTGGTGGCGCGATCCTGGTGGAGTCGGCGCTGGCGTTCCTGGGCTTCGGCCTGCCGCCGCCATACCCGACCTGGGGGCAGATGCTCGACAAGTCGCGCGAATACGTGACCTACCCGTGGCTGGCGATCTGGCCCGGCTTGGCGCTGACACTGACGGTGTTCGCTTTCAACATCGTCGGCGATGCGCTGCGGGACGTCTGGGACCCGAGGCTGCGAGGCAGCCGCTAAGGGCTGACCCCATGGCCGCGTCGCGGCCCTAAGGACAGAGCATGCCATCGAAGGGGCATCCCCGGGGATGCCCCTTCTCCGTTGGGGTGCCTGGTCTGTACCGGGGCGCAAGGGCGCGTGTAAGCTCCAGGCCATGAGTGAGAGCCAGCAACCACATATCTTCGAAGAGCAGGTCATGATCCCGATGCGTGACGGCACGCGGCTTGCCGCCTCGATCATGAGGCCGGCGGTAGACCATCCCGTGCCGGTGGTGCTGATCCGTACGCCGTACGACAAGACAGCGCAGCGGCTCCAGGAGAAGCAGTGGGCAGACGCGGGATACGCCTTCGTGCGTCAGGACGTGCGTGGGCGCTTCGACTCGGAGGGGGAGTTCTATCCCTTCCGTGACGACCCCTCTGACGGTTACGACACAGTCGAGTGGATAGCCAAGCAGCCGTGGTGCGACGGCAAAGTGGGGCAGACGGGGGCATCGCACGTGGGGACGGTGCAGTACCTGGTGGCGCCTTCGGCGCCGCCGCACCTGGCGGCCCTGAACCCCGAGTTTGCGCCGGCGAGCGTGTATCACTACTGGTGGTGGCAGGGCGGGGCGTTCCGCCTCTCGTTCAACGTAGCCTGGGCAGTGCTGCTGGCATTCGACAACCTGCGCCACTACCCGGGGCGGCGCGCGGCGCTCGAGCGCGCCCGGGAGCAGGTATGGGTGACGCCGGAGCAGATGAAGGCGCTCGACATAAAGCCGTTCTACCGCGAGTGGCAGGCCGGCCGCTTCGACGTTATCGAAGGGGTGTTCGGCAACGACTGGTTCGGCGAGTTCATGCGCCACGACGAGTACGGAGCCTTCTGGCGGCCTTATGACTTCCACACCCAGCACGAGGCGATGGACCTGCCGATGCTGCACGTGGCCGGCTGGTACGACACGTTCCTGCAGGGGACCCTTGACAGCTTCGCCGGGCTGCGGGCGAAGGCGAAGAGCGAAGCGGCGCGAAGAGGCCAGAAGCTGATCGTCGGGCCGTGGCAGCACGTGACCTGGGGGCGCTCGACAGTAGGCGACCTTGACTTCGCGCCGGAGGTCTCGAAGCTGAACCCGTTCGAGACGCGCCGGCGCTGGTTCGACCACTGGCTCAAGGGCACGGCGAACGGCGTCATGGACGAGGCGCCGGTGCTGCTCTTCGTGATGGGCCAGAACGTCTGGCGGGCGGAGGAGGAATGGCCCCTGAGCCGCACCCGTCCCGAACGCCTGTACCTGCACGCCGGCGGCGTCCTCGACGCGAGGGAGCCCGGCGCCGAGCCGCCCGCGACCTACCTCTACGACCCCACTGACCCCGTGATCACCATCGGCGGCTGCGAGTGGGTGAACTACCCGTGCGGCCCCTACGACCA
>DATLYJ010000068.1 GCA_035574915.1 Dehalococcoidia bacterium
ACGTCCCCGAAGTCGATGAGGACCCAGCCGGAGTCGGCCTCGCCCTCGACATGGAGCGCGTTGACTCCTGCGGCCGCCAGGTCGCGGTCCAGCGTCTCCATCAGGGCGCGCATGTGCCGGACGTTCTGCGCCGTTGCGATCACGAAGTAGTCCGTGAAGTTAGCAACTCTGCGGATATCAAGCAGCAGCACCTCGTCGGCCTGGCGGTCCGTCAGAGCGTCGACTATCCGCTGGGCGAGGTCGGACGAGTCCTGGGCAAGCGTCATTCAGGTGGGATCATATCAGAGCCGGCGCGCTGGCCCGGGCCTCACTGCGGCTCCACGTTGGACTCATGCCAGAACAGCACCCGGCGCTCGAGGTGGGAGGTTATCAGGAACAGCCCGACGCCGATCACCGCCAGCGTGAAGATACCGCCGAACGCCGTGGGCATGTCCAGGTTGTTGTTGGCGATGTAGATCACCCGCCCAAGGCCGCGGTCCCCGCTGAACCACTCGGCGACGACCGCGCCGATGACGCTCAGCGGGATCGAGACCTTGAAGGCCGCGAACACGTAGGGCAGGGATGAGGGCACACGCAGAAGCAGGAAGACCTCGTGGCGCCGCGCTGCCAGAGACTCCAGCAGAGCGAGGGCGTTCGGGTCCACGGATCGAAAGCCGACGAGCGCGTTCACCATGACCGGGAAGAAGACGATCAGCGCCGATATGAACACCTTGGGCATGAGGCCAAAGCCGAACCAGATCGTGAGCAGCGGCGCGATGGCGACGATAGGCGTGACCTTGACGAGGATGGCGAGCGGGAAGATTGCCCGCTCCAGGAATCGCGACTGGGCCATGATCGTCGCCAGCACCAGGGCCACGCCCGCGCCCACGGCGAAGCCCAGCATGGCCCCTTCCAGGGTGCGCAGCCCTTCCCGGGCGAACATGTCCGCGCGCTCGTATAGCCGCTCGGCCACCAGTGAGGGAGGCGGGAGCAGATAGACCTTCACGTCGCGGATGCGCACCCATGCTTCCCAGGCGGACAGAGCAAGCGCCAGGCCCACCGCCGATGGCAGCGCCTCCGCGGCGAGCGAACCCAGGGTCCGCCGGACGCCGGCGCTGCGCCCTGCGCCTCTTGGCGCAGCCTCATCCGCCGCCCATTCGCGCTCGCCGGCGATGGGGACGCTCATGCCGCCACCACCGGGCGGAGCAGGGCCCGCAGGCGCCGCGTGTACTCGAGGAACTCCGGCGCTGTCTCCAGCTCTTCGTCCCGCGGCCGCGGCAGGTCGATCTCGAGCGTCGCCGCGATGCGCCCGGGCTGTGGTGTCATTACGACGACGCGGTCAGAGAGCAGGACCGCTTCCGTAATGCTGTGCGTCACGAAGACCACCGTGCGCTCGGCGCCCGGCGAGGCGCGCCAGATACGCAGCAGCTCGTAGCGCATGGCGGAGCGCGTGATCTCGTCCAGGGCGCCGAACGGCTCGTCCATTAGCAGCAGCTTCGGCGATGTCACGAGGGCGCGCGCCAGGGCGACGCGTTGCTGCATGCCGCCCGAGAGCTGGTGCGGGTGATAGTCCCGGAAGCGCCCGAGCCCTACGAGGTCGATCAGGCGGTCGGCGTCGCCTCCGGCGGCGCGCCGGTTCACCTCCAGGGGCAGACGGACGTTGCCGCGGACCGTCCGCCAGGGCAGCAGGGAGGCGTCCTGGAACACGAAGCCAATGTCCTTCCGCTCCTGCGCCTCGCGGGGCGGCCCGCCGCCGACCTCGACCGTCCCGCCGGTGGGCGCCTGGAGCCCGCCGATGATGCGCAGGAGTGTAGACTTCCCGCACCCGCTGGGGCCGATGACCGAGACGAACTCGCCCTGGCGGACGTCCAGGTCAATGCCGGAAAGGGCCTGGAGGTGCCGCCCCTCCCTGGCGTAGACCATCGAGACGCCGCGCAGGGAGAGGTGGGTGCCGGTGCTATCGTTGTCCATGTCCCGCCGACCGCTTATCGTTTGCCCGCGTCTCATTGTATTGCAGCCCGGAGGAGGTCCCGTGGCTAAGCGCATCGGTCTCATCGGCGGCACGGGCCCGGAGGGCAAAGGCCTGGCCGCCCGCTTCGCACGCGCCGGCATCGAGGTCCGCATCGGCTCGCGCTCGGCGGAGCGCGGCGCCGAAACGGCGGCGGAGGTCTCGGTCCTCTCTGGCGGCCGCGTTACCGGCGGCACAAACGCAGAAGCCGTGCGCGACGTGGACATCGTCGTGGTCACGGTGCCTTACGCCGGCATGGCCGACACCTTGAGGGACCTTGCCGAAGCCATTGGCAGCGCCGTCGTCGTCTCCGCGGTGGTGCCGCTGCAGTTCTCCCGGGCACGCGTCGCGGCCATCCACGTGCCGGAAGGCTCGGCGGCAGAGGAAGCGCAGAAGCTCCTGCCGGCCGCGCGCGTCGTCGGCGCTTTCCAGAACCTCAGCGCCGGCCACCTGCTGGACCTCGATCACGCGATCAACGGGGACGTAATCGTCTGCGGCGACGACGCCGCTGCCGTGCGCGCCACCATCGAGCTGGCCGAGACGATAGCCGGCGTGCGGGGAATCAACGGCGGCCCGCTCGCGAACTCGCACTATGTCGAGGAGATCACGGCATTGCTCCTGAACATCAACCGCCTGCACAAGACCGAGACCCACGTGAAAATCGCTGGTCTCTGACGCCCGGCGACGAGACCAGGCACCAAGGAGGCCGTAGTGGCCGCATCCGTAACGGTTACCGGCATCGAGGGCATCCCGGAGGTCAGGCCGGGCGACGACCTCGCGCGCCTGATCGTTGAGGCCGCGCGGGCGCAGGGCACGCCTCTGCAGGACGGCGACGTCCTGATCGTGACCCAGAAGGTAGTATCGAAAGCCGAGGGGCGCTTCGTGGACCTGAATGAGGTCGAGCCTTCGCCGCTCGCCATCGAGCTGGCCACGAACTGGGCGAAGGACGCCCGTCACGTTGAGGTGGTGTTGCGCGAGGCCAAGCGCATCGTGCGCATGGACCACGGCGTCATCATCTGCGAGACCCGCCATGGCTTCGTGTGCGCCAACGCCGGCGTCGACGCCTCCAACGTACCCGGGAACGACAGGGTCCTCCTGCTCCCGCTCGACCCCGACCAGTCCGCGGCGCGCATACGCCAGGGCGTCCTGACGGCCGCCGGAGCGGACGTGGCCGTGATCATCTCAGACACGTTCGGGCGGCCGTGGCGCACCGGCTACACGGAGGTCGCTATCGGCGTGGCGGGAATGCTGCCCATCATCGACTACGTCGGCCAGCAGGACGCGCAGGGACGCGAGCTCAGGGCAACGTGGATATGCGTCGCGGACGAGCTCGCCTCCTGCGCCGAGCTCGTAACGGGGAAAGTGAACCAGGTGCCGGCCGCGATAATCCGCGGCTACGCCGTCCCCCGCGGCGAGGGGTCGGCAAGGGAGATCGTGCGCCAGGCCGAGCGCGACATGTTCAGGTAGAGCCCCGGCCTGCCCGCGGGTGTCCCGGGCCAGACTACCGCTGATCGCGCCGGACGCGGGCTTCCGGCCCCGAGCTCAGGTGCTCGGCCTCCAGGCTTACAGCCCCTCGAGTTAACCAACTATCTGCGTTGACAGGTTTGCTAGAATGCCTTCGTGGGCACCCATCCTTACGCTCCCGGCGAGCTCGAACTGGTGCGCGCCTTCGTCAACACCCTGGACGTCGAAGGCGGCACCGATGAATTCTCGACCCTCGAAGGCCTGAACGCTTTTTATGTCGAGAAAGGCCTGCTCGAGGACGGCGTCGCCGGCGAGAACGACCGGGTGGCAGCCGTCACAGTCCGTGAGGCGCTGCGCGCCTTCCTCAAGGCCAACCACGGCGAGCCGGCCGACCCGGAGGCGGTGCGGGCCCTGAACGAGGCCTTCAAGTCGCTTCCCCTCACCCTGCGGGTTGCGCCGGACGGCTCCCTTGCTCTGGAGCCGTCGCAGGGCGGCGCCGGCGGCGCGCTTGCCCGCATCGTCGCCATCGTCTTCAGGGCCATGGCGGAGGGCACCTGGTCACGCCTCAAGATCTGCAAGAGCGACTCCTGCCAGTGGGCCTTCTACGACTACTCCCGCAACCGCTCCGGCAACTGGTGCTCGATGGCGGTGTGCGGCAATCGCACGAAGGTGAGGCGCTTCCAGGCCAGGGCCAGAGCCCGCGGTCCCGGTGCCGCCGCTGCCCGCCAGACATGAGCAGCGTTGAGGTCCTGCCCCTCACGCCGGAGCGCTGGCCAGACCTCGAGGCGCTTTTCGGGCCGCGCGGCGCGGTCGGCGGCTGCTGGTGCATGTGGTGGCGCGTCCCGGCCTCAGCCTGGGAAAGCGGCAAAGGCGAACCGAACCGCAAAGCCCTCAGGGCAATCGTTGATGACGGGCAGTCACCCGGACTGCTTGCCTACCTCAAGGGCAAACCGGTCGGCTGGTGTTCCGTGGCGCCGCGCCAGGACTTCACGCGCCTGCAGCGGTCGCGCGTGCTCAAGCCAGTCGACGACACCCCGGTCTGGTCCGTCGTCTGCTTCTTCATCGCCCGTGGCCACCGAAGCAAGGGCGTCGGGTCTGCGCTGCTCCGGGCAGCCACGGACTTCGCCGCTGGCCGCGGCGCCGCGGTAGTCGAAGGTTATCCCGTGGACCCGAAGGTGGGCCGGATGCCGGACACCTTCGCCTATACGGGCGTGCCGTCGATGTTCATCCGGGCCGGCTTCGAGGAGGTCGAGCGCCGCTCTCCCGGACGGCCGATCATGCGCAAGCGGCTCGCTTCAACACGCCCTTAACGCCGGCTGACTCCTGCTTGATGCCGCCTTCCCGAGGGGCCCGGTAGCCTTTGCCTGCCCGAATGCGGTGCCGCCGCGGCGTCCGCGCAGCAAAGGACCGAAATCCGCATGTTCCGTCCCTGGCAGCTGGTAATCATCCTCCTCCTCACGGGCGTCGCCTTTGCGGCTAGTGTGAGCCTGGCTCTCCTGGCCGATGCCCGCGGCCCGGCTACCCCGCGCAGCCAGCTTTCGCCGGACGCGGACGGCCTGCCCGACCGGACGAACTGCGATGAGGTCTACGGAACCGCTTACCGGTCTGAAAACGAGCGCGCCTGGTTCTCCGAAAACTGCAGCGCCTGGTCCAGGGCCGTCGGGGACTTGCCGCTGGCTTCCTCGCTGCCCGAGGCAGCGCTCCGGGACGCCGCGCCGGGCCCCGGCCCAGCCGGGCGCGACTGCGCCCAGGTCCGCGGCCGGCCCTACGCGTCGAACGAGGAGAGGGCGTGGTATCTCGCCAATTGCCAGGGGACGCGGCAGCAAGCGCAGGCCTCGACCGGCCCGGACCGCACCGACTGCAACCAGGTCCGCGGCACCCCCTATCGCTCAGACAGCGAGCGCCGCTGGTACCAGCAGAACTGCCTGGCGCGCTAGCTCTGCTCGCTCGAACCCAATGCGCCTCCCGGCGCCGCGCCGGTGGGCGCCCCGCGGCCTTCTCGTCCCTCCGGGCCTCGCGAGGCGGCAGGAGCGGGGGAGGAGAAGGCGCGGAGTCTTGCCTCCCTCGCCAGGCGCCAGCCCTCGCCCGGCCAGGGGGCAATCCCGCGCTCAGAGCGCGCTTGCAGTCCCGCGGCGCCCTATCAATCCCATGACTCTTTGCGCCGCCGCCACGCGGAGGCCTTTATGGCCGGAGCAGGCTACCGAGAATCCTCTTGATGGACTCCTCAGACCCCGCGACCACGGCCTTCCTGGCGACCCTCGAGACGGCGATTGAGAGCGGTAAAGGCTTCGCGGTGGTGGAGTTCCGGACGCTGGATACCCTTCCCGCTGCCGAGCGGCAGAAGCTCCTTCGCTGGGCAGGACTCGTCATCGGCACCTGTCTGCCCCGGGCCGGCCAGCTCACTCGCCTCGACCCGGCTTACGCCTGCCTCGTCATCACAGGCGAGGGCGACGCAGTAGACGCCGCTGAGCTCGCAGAATACTTTGCCGCGCAACTCAACAAGCTGCCCGTCGGGGGCGTAGCTCCCGGCCGCGGCTGGGAGTCCCGCGTCTTGCGCTACCCGGCGCAGGCAGACCTGATCGAGGCGCTCCTCGGACAACCGGGGTCGTTCTACGCGGGCCGCGGATTCGCGGTCAGCTGAACGAGGGAGCCAGCTCCGGCTCAGCCGCGCGCCGGGCGGTCGCGCCAAGGTAGAGGCCGGAGACCAGCAGGATCAGGCCTGCCTCTGCCGCCGTCACGAGCCCCACGAAGAACACGATGTTCTGCCAGAACTCGGGCGGGAAGATCTGTATCAGGTGGTCGGTACGAGGGTTCAGCAGCCAGAAGTCGTTGCTGAACAAGACCTCGTGGAACTGCGTCCAGGCGCTATCGAAGCCGCTCACGGCGAAGGCGCCCACCCCGGCGATCGCCACGACGGTAAGGGCCGAGCCGGCCATCGTGTTCACCGCCAGCCGCCGGACCGAGACCTCCCGCGACCAGATGACCACCGCGGCGATGTAGGTGAGCACGTAGAGGACGGAGAACTCCTGGACGGCGTTCTGCATCCTGAAGCGGGCCTTTACGTCCTTGAGATGCGCCGTCTCCCGCGGGTTGAAGAGGGGCTGCTCCCGTCCCTGCCGCTCGACCCGGATGGCGACTGGCTCGTCACCGCCGGCGTTGAAGTAAGCGCGCAGTTCCCGCATGGCGCGCAGCAGCTCCTCGCGGGCGATCCCCGTAGTCGCGACAGCGCCGAAGTCGTCGACCGCATAGCGGTAGACCCTCGGCTCGTTGGCCATGAAGCGGATGTTCGTGGTGACCAGGGCGGCCGGCAGGGCCAGGACGAAGAGAAGCGAGGCGACGTTGCGGAGCGCGCTCATCCATGGCCTCCTCGGCCGAGCCGCCCCGCCACGTCTCGCTCGTGGAATTGGTGGTATGGTAGGTTTCGACTCCGAGCCTGTCAACGGGAAACGGCCGCCAACTGATCATAACGACGACTCTTGTCGGCGGCCAACCGGAGGTCTCATGCCCGACCCCGAAGAGCTGGCGCGCTACGCCGAGCTTCGCGACATTGTCGCCCGGCTACGCGGGCCGGACGGATGTCCCTGGGACCGCGAACAGACTCACGAGAGCCTGAAGCCCTTTCTCCTCCAGGAAGCTTATGAAGTGCTCGCCCTCCTCGATGAAGGAGACTACGAGCGCCTGCCGGAGGAGATGGGCGACCTTCTTTTCCAGATCCTCATCCACGCCCAACTGGCCGAAGAGGCCGGCGAGTACAGCCTGAAGGACATCCTCCAGGGCCTCGCGGCCAAGCTGGTGCGCCGGCACCCTCACGTTTTCGGCGAGGCCCGGGCGGACTCCGCGGCCGCGGTGATCGAGCAGTGGGAGCGCCTCAAGCGCGAAGAGGCCGGCGGAGACAAGGCCGCGCTCGAAGGTGTCCCGCGTTCGCTGCCGGCGCTGGCCTACGCGCAGGAGTTGCTTCGCCGCGCCGCCGCCGCCGGCTTCGAGTGGCCTGACAGGCGCGACGTGCTGGTAAAGATCGGCGAGGAGCTCGAGGAACTGACACAGGCCGGCGACGCGCGCAGCCGCGCCGAGGAGTTCGGCGACCTCCTCATCAACCTCGTGAACTACGCGCGCTACAGCGGCATCGACGCCGAAGAGGCGTTGCGCCTGGCCAGCGCGAAGTTCCGGCGGCGCTTCGAGCGGGTCGAGTCCAGCGCCCGCGCCGCAGGCCGCGCCCTCTCCGAGATGGACCTACGCGAGCTCCTGGACCTCTGGGCGCGCGCGAAGGCGGACGAGGACGCCTGAAGTGGCGCGGGGCGACCCCGTCCGTGAAGGACTGGCACGCCTTGCGGAGGTCCGGGCCCGTCCCCGCAGCCCCGAGTCGGTCGATGCACTGCGCCACGCGCTTGCTTCCACCTCCAACGTCCTGGCGGCCAGGGCGGCGCTGATCGCCGGCGAGGCCGGCCTGCACGGCCTCGTCCCGGACCTCGAGAGCGCCTTCGAGCGGTTCCTCTTGCAGCCCCTGAAGTCTGACCCAGCTTGCCTCGCGAAGACCGCAATCGTCGGCGCGCTCGCCCGGCTGGGGGACGGCGACCAGACCCTGATCGCGGCTTGCAGGCACTTTCAGCCGGAGCCGACCGGTGACGAGCCAATCGATACGGCCGCCGAAATGCGGGCCGCCGCCATCGTTGCCCTCGCTGAACGCAACCACCCGCGCGCCCTGGAACTGGCCTCCGAGCTGCTTGCTGACCGCGAGCCTCGTGCCCGTCTCGGCGCCATCACCTCCTTCCGGACTCTGTCCTCGGACGCGGGCGCAGCCTTGCTGCGCTACAAGGCGCTCCGCTTTCTGCAGCGACCCCAGGCCGACAGCCAGTGGGAGACCGGCGACGAAATAGCCGAGACACTGGCGACGCTTCTCGTGTGCTCCCCCGGCTCGCTCGGCCTAGTCTCAGGCCTCCTCCAGGGCGAGGTTGACGTAGCCGTCCTGGCCGCGGTGGCGATCGGCGAGTCGGGCGTCCGGGGCGCCCTCGAAGCCTTGCGAGGCGGCTACGAGGCCCGCGTGGAACCGCGCGTCCGGCAGGCCATCGTGGCCGCCGCCGGCATGCTCCGGGGCGAGGACGCAGCCGGCTTCTTGCTTGAGGTCATCGCCCGGGCAGCCCCGGGCCTCGCCGTAACGGCGCTGGAGTCCCTTGCCCGCTTTCTCAGGGACCCCGCCCTCAGGCCGCGCGTCGCGGCGGCCGTGCGCGACAACGGTTCGCGCGAGGTACTGGACGCCTTTCGCAGGCTGCCTGAGGATGTGCAAGCATGACGGATGACCTCACAAGCAGGTTGGTCACCAGGGTCGGTGACGTGGAGGTCTGGCAGGTGCCGGAGCTGGTGCTGCCGACCTCGGTGCGATGGCTGCTGCCGGACGCCGAGCGCGCCGCCGTCGATGCCGCGAAGGAGTGGCTGCAGCCTCACTTCATGGACGCAAACGGCTACCTGCTGCAGAGCATCCACACCTACCTTCTCAAGACGCCGGACGCAGTGGTCCTGATCGACACCGGCGTCGGGAACCAGAAGCGGCGCGGAGGCGGCATCCCCGCCTTCGACATGCTCGACACCCCCTTTCTCGAGCGCCTTCGCGCCGCCGGCGTCTCCCGGGAGGACGTCGACCTCGTCCTCTGCACTCACATGCACACCGACCACGTCGGCTGGGACGCTTACCTCGACGGCGACGAATGGCGGCCCACCTTCCCGCGCGCCCGCCACCTCTTCGCCCGTCCCGAGTACGACCACTTCGCGGCGACAACACAGGCCGCCGCCCCGACACAGCAGCTTTGGCAGGACAGCATCGAGCCGGTCGTGAAGGCCGGGCTGGTCGACGTGGTCGAGCCGGACTATCAGGTCGCGCCGGGCATAAGGCTGGAGCCGAGCTTCGGCCACACGCCCGGACACGTCTCCGTGAAGGTCGAATCTGCCGGGCAGAGCGCCGTCTTCACCGGCGACGCCATGCACAGCCCCCTGCAGGCGGCTCTACCCCATCTCCGCTGCGCCCTCGGCGGGCCGGAGGAGCCAGCGCGACACGCGAGACTCGAGATCCTGCAGCGCTACGCCGGGACGGAGACCCTGCTCTTTGGCGCGCATTTCGCCTTTCCCTGCGGCGGCCGCCTCAGGCGCGAGGGGGACGCCTTCCGCATCGATGCCCTGAGCTAACGGCGCCCCTCCGCGCGCTCACCACCGGCGTTCCGCAGGCGGATGCTGGAGAAGGCCAGCGTCGAAGCGACTATGGCGAGGTGCAGGGCAATGAGGTCGTCGACGGCTCGGAAGTCAACGCCGTGCCGGGGGAACAGCGCCGGCGGATTTTCGAGGCGCTGGACGCGGACGGGGCGGACGGCGTGGCGGCAAGCGTAGTAGCCGGCCGTCTCGTCGACGAGGTCGAAGCCGTCGGCATCGAACTCGTAGCGATACAGTACCGCCTCGCGGACGGCCGGCAGCCAGGCGCGCTCGATTACCACCGCCCGCGCCGCGAGCCCCAGCATTCTCCCGACGTCCGAAGGCGAGCTTTCCGGCCGTGCCCAGAAACACACGCGCGGGCAATCGCGCGGCAGGAAGTAGTGCGGCGAGTGCCATTCGTCTACCGCCCACACCAGTGGCTCCTGCTCCGGGTGCGCCAGAGGCGGCCGCGGCGCGAAGCGCTCGATGCCCGCCTCCTCGCTGAAGTGATAAAGCCTCGCCATGCCCGAAATGCCCGAATGCCCGAAGGTAAAATATCCATGTGCCGCCAACTCGCAGTGACACCACCAAGCGCGCGCGCTTCGCGGAGCGCTTGAAGGCGCTTCCCGGTAAGCCTGGCGTCTACATCATGCGCAACGGGCGCGGCGACGTCATCTACGTCGGCAAGGCCGCGAACATCCGCAACCGCGTGCGCAACTACTTCGGCGCGCCCCACTCGCTCGAGCCCAAGACGCGCTCGCTGGTCGAGCAGGTCGAGGACTTCGAGTACATCGTCACGAGCAACGCCGCCGAGGCCCTGCATCTGGAGGCGACGCTAGTCAAGCGCCACCAGCCCTTCTTCAACGTCCGCCTCAAGGACGACAAGCACTACCCGTACCTGCGGATCGACGTCCAGAACGAATGGCCCCGCGTCGAGATCGCGCGGCGAGTCCAGAACGACGGCGCCCGCTATTTCGGCCCCTACGCCTCGGCGTCTTCGGTGCGCACGACGCTGAGCATCGTCAAGAAGCTCTTCCCCTGGCGCTCCTGCACCAAGACGATCACCGGCACGGACCCGCGGCCCTGCCTGGACTACTTCATCCACCGCTGCATCGCGCCCTGCACCGCCTACTGCACCAAAGAGGAGTACGACGAGGTCATCCGCCAGACCATCCTCTTCCTCGAGGGCAAGACCTCCGAGGTGGTGAAGTCGCTCAAGCGCCAGATGCTGGAGGCCTCCGAGAAACTCGAATACGAGCGCGCCGCCCTGATCCGGGATCAGCTGCAGGCCGTCGAGCGCGTAGCCGAGCGCCAGTTCGTGGAGCGCATCCGGCCGACCGATGAGGACGTCTTCGGCATGGCGCGGGACCCCGGCCAGGCCTGCGTCCAGGTCTTCTTCATCCGCGGCACCCAGATGGTGGGCCGCGACTTCTTCACGCTCGACGGCGTTGTCGACGAACAGGACGCAGACGTGCTGGGGGCCTTCCTCAAGCAGTTCTACGAGTCGGCGGTCTACGTCCCGCGGTTCGTGGTCGTGCCCACGCAGGTGCCGGAAGCGTCCCTGATCGAGGAGTGGCTCAGCGAGCGCAGGGGCGCGAAGGTGACCCTCGTCGTCGCCCGGAAGGGTACCCGGCGTCGCATGACGGAGTTGGCAGCCGAAAACGCGCGCGAGTCGCTGGACATGCTGCGCGTGCGCTGGCTTGCCGACACGGACAAGACTCAGACCGCGCTCGTCGAGCTTGCCGATGAGCTCGACCTCCCGTCCCTGCCGCGGCGCATCGAGTGCTACGACATCTCCAACATCCAGGGCACCAGTTCGGTCGCGAGCATGGTGGTCTTCATCGACGGCAAGCCGAGGCCGCAGGAGTACCGGCGGTTCCGCATCAAGTCGGTCGCCGGCGCCAACGACTTCGCCTCGATGGCGGAGGTGCTCCGGCGCCGCTTCGCGCGCTTCAGGCGCTCGACGGCCCAGGCAGATGGGCGCGAGGTGGCATCGCTGGAGGAGATCGTCCCTCACGGCGCCACGGAGGAGGAATACACGCTGGAGGGGTGGAGTGCCCTACCAGACCTCCTCATCGTCGATGGCGGCAAGGGCCAGCTCTCGGCCGCGCTCGACGTCATGCGTGACATGGGCCTGAAGCACGTGCCCGTCGCCGGCCTCGCCAAACAGAACGAGGAGCTATTCGTCCAGGACCACTCGGAGCCAATCGTTCTGCCTCGCACCAGCCAGGGCCTCTACCTGGTGCAGCGCATCCGCGATGAAGCGCACCGTTTCGCCGTGACCTACCACCGCCAGGTGCGGACGAAGTCCGGCATGCAGAGCGCGTTGGACTCGGTGCCCGGCATTGGGCCCAAGCGCAAGCGGGCGCTTCTGCGGAAGTTCGGCTCCCTCAAGAACATCCGCGAGGCCCCCGTGGAGGAGATCGCAAGCACGGTGGGGTTCACGGCCGCTCTGGCGGAGAAGGTCAAACAGTATCTGTAGCTGGAAGGTGGACGTATCCGTGTCCTGCCACTCATTAGCGGTCCATACTTCCCGGCGCCAGATTAGAGCGAGGGATGTCCGAGCAGGCGAGTCCTGCAGGCCCACCGGGCGCCCGGTGTCTGGCCCGACGCCGTGACCTGGGACGAAGTCGTCGAGCTGGCCTGCCGGCTCCCGGGTGTCGAAGTCTCGACCTCTTACGGGACGCCCGCGCTGAAGGTGCGCAGGAAGTTCATGGCCCGGCTGCGCCAGGAAGACCCCGAACCCGATGTCATGGTCTTGGGCGCAGTCGACGACATCGAGCAGCGGATGCTCATGGACACGCGGCCGTCGGTGTACTTCAAGAGGCCGCACTACAAAGGCCATCCGAGCATCCTCATCCGGCTGCCGAATGCCGAGCCCGGCGAAGTCGGCGCGCTTCTGGAGCAGTCGTGGCGCCGCCTGGCGCCGCCGCGCCTCCTGGCGCTCCTGGGCGGCGGCGCGTGACCGGGTTGATGGCCCCTGGCATGGGCGCCTGTTAACATAGCGTCGGCCTGCTACGGCATGCCCCGCCTTGCCTATGCCGCCCGACTCTGACACTACGCCGCCGCCAGACCCGCCTCGTCGCGACATGCCCCGGCCGCCGGTCCCGCCTGGCCGCCGCGTAGCCGAGTTCGGCCGTCCTTCCGCAAGGCCGCCGCAGCAGCCTGACCAGCGCCTCGTCCCCGCAATCGCCGAGCCCTCCGACCAGGCGTTCATGCGCAACCCCTACGTCCTCGCTGGCCTCGCCGTCGGCGGCGCCATCGTCCTCGCGGTCCTCGTGGTCTTTCTCTTCGGCAGCAGTTCTGGCTCCGCCGGCGACGACGACGGCGGGCTGATCATCGACCCGCTGACCCCGGGGCCCTCGCGCGGCGTCGGCGCCCGCACGCTCGCTGCTTCCACCGTCCGCGAGGGGCCCGGGCTGGACTACCTCGCCGTCGGCGAACTCAACCGCAACCAGGACGTCGAGGTCGTGGGCCGGAATGAGGAGGGCACCTGGTACAACATCTACTTCCCGCCGGGTTCGTCCCTGCGTGGCTGGGTCCCTGCTTCCGCCCTGCGTTTACCGTCGAATACCGCCGCCATACCCGTGGTCTCGGTAACGCCAATCCCAAGGCCAACGGTGATTATCCCGACAGCCACGCCCGAACCCACCGAGGTCACCACGGCAACGCCCACGCCAACCGGCACGCCGGCCGGCGGCGCCGACCTGGAGGCCCGCATCGTGCCCGGCACCTGCGCACCCGGCGTGCAGCTCATCATCAACGTCATGAACCGGGGGCCGGCTGGCATCACCAGCCGCGCCATCCAGGTTTTGGTCCAGAACACCAGCGGCGCCACCCTGGCCACCGCCGCTCAGCTCGCCACCATCCCTGCCGGCGGCCAGATCGACATCGCCACCAACTACGTCGTGCGCGAGCGCGTCATAGCGACGATCGACCCGCTTCAGACCCTCGGCGACCCCAATCCGGCCAACAACCGGGTAGACTGCGTCGTGTCCGGTGTCCCGACGCAACCATCCGGGGCAACCCCGACGCCTTCGTCGGCGGTGCCGCCGCCGATAGCCACGGCCACCCGCACACCGACGCCCTGAGGGCGAGGAGCGCCATGGAGAGCGCTGACGAGATCCGAAGACGGCTGCAGGATGGCCAGTCGCGCCTTTTCGCGCTTCTTTCCGGGGTTACCGAGGAGCAGTTCAAGCGCAGGCCCCCGGCCACGGCGGATGACCCGCAGCCCTGGTGCATTGCTGAAGTGCTGGCGCATCTCCTGAGCCACGAGCGCCTCTGGGCAGAGAGGATCAGGCTCGCCCTGCAGAGCGATGGCGCCAGGATCGACCCTTCGCCGCCGGAAGCTCACGAGGAGAATGCGCGCGCGGGCAGGCACGCCGCGGTGCCGCAGCTGATCCACGGCCTCCTCGGCGTGCGGCGGGAGGTCCAGAAGCTCCTGGACACTTCCACCGGTCCCCGCGGACGCATGCTGCCGAACACCCTCTGGCACTCCCGGCTCCAGCAGCGCCTGGACCTGGCCTGGATGTTCGACAAGGTCGCGGGGCACCATGAGGAGCACATCGCCCAGATAGCCGCCCTGCGAGAGGCTGTCGGCGCGCGGCCGCTGGTGGAGGACCCGAGATGAGCGTCGTCGACGAGGTCAAAGCGCGTCTCGACATCGTTGACGTCATCGGCTCATACGTGCAGCTGCGGAAAGCCGGGAGGCTCTACAAGGCGAACTGCCCCTTCCACTCAGAGAAGACGCCTTCGTTCACCGTGAGCCCGGATCGCCAGACCTGGCACTGCTTCGGCGCCTGCAGCACCGGCGGCGACATCTTCACCTTCGTCCAGCGCAAGGAGAACACCGACTTCAACGGCGCCCTTCGCATCCTCGCCAGCCGCGCCGGCGTCGAGCTCCAGCGGGAAAGCCCCAGGCGGGACGAGCTCCAGCCCCTCTATGACGCCAACGAAGCGGCGGCCATCTTCTATCACTCATACCTCCTCGGCGGCGCGGGCGGCGCGCTCGCCTATGCCGAAGCCCGGGGTATCGACCGTCAGGCGATGTCGGACTTCCAGATCGGCGCCAGCCCGCCGGCATGGGAGGCGCTCCGTGACCACCTGCTCAAGAAGGGGTTCACTGATGCGACGCTCCTCCAGGCCGGCCTGCTGGTCCAGAACGAGAGGGGCAGCATCTACGACCGCTTCCGCGGCCGCCTCATGTTCCCCATCCGCGACGAGCGGGGCCGCGTCGCCGGCTTCGGTGGCCGGGTGCTTCCGGGAGCCAGCGGAGAAAGCGCCGTGCAGGGCCAGGAAGGCGCGAAGTACATCAATACGCCTCAGACGCCGATTTTCGATAAAGGAGGCATTCTCTACGGGCTCGACCGGGCGCGGGCGGCGGTCCGGACGACGGGTACGGCGGTGATCGTGGAAGGTTACATGGACGTGGTCGCAGCGCACCAGTTCGGTCACCGCAACGTCGTCGCCTCGATGGGCACGGCCCTCACGGAGCGCCAGGTGGCCGCAGTCGAGCGCCTGAAGCCCCAGCGCGCCGTCTTTGCCATGGACGCCGACGCCGCCGGGAACGCGGCGGCCCTGCGCGATGTCCAGGTCGCCGTCGCCGTTGGCGCGCGCCGGCCCGTGCCGGTCGCGACGCCGCGCGGCATCGGGGCGGCGCCCAACCTCGAGGTCGAGTGGCGTGTAGCCGCCTTGCCCGCGGGCGTCGACCCGGACGACCTCATACGCCGCGACCCCGCGCAGTGGCAGGCGTTGGTCGACGGCAGCCGGCCCATCGTCGACCACCTGATCGACGTCGTGCGCGGCGCGCTCGACCTCACGAATCCGCGCGACCGGGCAACCCTGGTCGCCGAGGTCTTGCCCGCCGTGGGCGAGGTCGCCGACCCCGTCGTACGCGCGAGCTACCTCCAGCGGCTGGCAATGCTCGCGAAGGTGCCGGAAGCGGTGCTCCAATCGCAGCTGCGGCGGGCGCCGCGGGCGCCGCGACCCCGGAGCCAGCAGGAGGCGGGAGGGCCGCAGGACACGCCTTCACCTTCGCCGCGCGTCACGCGCGCGCCGCGGGAGGAGTTCGCCCTGGCGCTGCTGCGCCGGCACCCGCACCTGGCCGAGATCGGGCGCGAGTACAGCGATGAGGTGTTCACGCTCGCGGAGAACCGTGAGTTGTTCCGGCGCTATCTCCGCGGCGAGGAGGCCACGGAAGAAGAAATCTGGCTGTGGGAGGCGCAGAAGCGGATAGATTCGACGCTCGTGCACGTTACTGAGTTGGAGGCGGTGAAAGCGGCCTTCTCAGATTGTCTCGCCCGTTTGGAGCAAGCTAGAATGAAGGCGGTCAAGGAGGCCGGCGCCCTGGCCATTGCCGAGGGAGAGGCAAGCCTGTCTTCGGGTCCGTCCAGAAGAGGGCCGGGGCAGGTAGCAGCGATCGCGAAGGCGAGGTGGGAGGCAGGCCCGAACAGCGAAGCGCCCGAGGACGGCCAGGACGAAGCTTCCCCGGAAGGACTGGCCTCCCAGCTTCTACAGGACATGGAAGCAGGCCTGCGCTTCCACCAGCGCTTAATCGATTCCTCCCGCGGTAACCAGGGAGACAGGCCCACTGGATAGACCTTCTCCAAGGGATCCACCCGTTCCTTCACGGAAGGGAAATGGTGGATGCCTCAATCTGGTTTAGAGAAGGTGGAGAACTTATGGCCGAACGAGTGACACTTGGCGAGAGTCCGGATGCAGTGGCGTTGTCCAGCGTGGACGGCGCCGACGACTCTTTTCGCCGTGTCGCGGACATGCTCGAAAGCCGCGGCCGGGCCGACATCTGGTCTGAACCGGACGTAAAGATTACCCAGGAGACCGAAGAGGAACGGGAAGCCGCCACGGCCGGCATCCCCCTCGAGGACCAGGAAGGCATTGACGACCCGGTCCGCATGTACCTGCGCGAGATCGGCAAAGTCTTCCTCCTTTCCGCCGCGGACGAAAAGTTCCTCGCCCGCCAGATGGAGGAAGGCCAGCACATCGAGGCGATCGAAGAGGCCTGGATCGCCCAGAACGGCAGCCCGCCGACGGCCGTCGACACGGCCCTCATGCTCTTCGAGCAGCTACACCAGCTGCAGCCGGTCCTCGACCTCGTGATCAAGCACCTGGACCTGCCGCGCAACTCCACCCTCGCCGACCGCGTCGGCGACCCGCGCCTGCGCGAACTCATCGACGCTGAGATGGACCTCGAGTTCATGCGCTACGTCGCCGAGCAGCGCGGCATCCCGGAGGAGGACGCGGCTCGGTCCATCGTCCGCCTGGCGATCGTCACCCACATCCTCAAGCCGGAGTACGTGTCGCTGATGGCTGCCGAGGTCGGCGAGGCTGCCCTGCTGCCGCCGAAGTTCGAGGTCCGCGGCAAGCTCGCCTCCTGCGAGCCGGCCCTGGCGGCCTACTTCGGGCAACTCAAGAGCGACGGCCAGGCCGCCGAGAAGCGCCTGACCGAGGCGAACCTCCGCCTCGTCGTCAGCGTCGCCAAGAAGTACATCGGCCGCGGGATGTCGCTCCTGGACCTGATCCAGGAAGGCAACATCGGCCTCATCCGCGCCGTCGAGAAGTTCGATTACCGCAAGGGCTTCAAGTTCAGCACCTACGCGACCTGGTGGATCCGCCAGGCCATAACCCGCGCCATCGCCGACCAGGCGCGGACGATCCGCATCCCCGTGCACATGGTGGAGACGATCAACAAGCTAGTCCGCGTCAGCCGCCGCCTGGTCCAGGAGTACGGCCGCGAGCCCACGAGTGAGGAGATCGGCCGGGGGATGGAGATCCCCCCGGAGAAGGTGCGCGAGATCATGAAGGTCTCCCAGGAGCCGGTGTCCCTCGAGACCCCGATCGGTGAGGAAGAGGACTCCCACCTCGGCGACTTCATAGAGGACCAGGCAGCGCTGGCGCCGGCGGACGCGGCCTCTCACCAGCTCCTCAAAGAGCAGGTAATGGACGTGCTCGCCAGCCTCGCGCCGCGCGAGCGGAAGGTGCTTGAGCTGCGCTTCGGCCTCGAGGACGGCCGCAGCCGCACCCTCGAAGAAGTCGGGCGCGAGTTCCACGTGACCCGCGAACGCATCCGCCAGATCGAGGCAAAGGCGCTGCGCAAGCTGCGCCATCCCTCTCGCTCGAAGAAGCTGCGCGACTACCTGGAGTAGCCGGCCAGGTCAAGCGCGAAGTGGGGCCGAAGGAGTAAGCGACGCGACAGCCACGCCAGTAGTGGCTTGTCTGTCGCCTTGTCCCGGCGGGCGCCTGTTGGCGGCGGCGGGCCGCGGCGCGGTCTCAAGGGAGAGGCGGCAGGGCGGCGCCCATGCCCCGCGCGGTGCCGTCCAGCGCCCGAGCCCAGGCAAGCACCTGCTCGTAGCCGGCGTCGTCAGGGAGAGATGGCAGCGATGCCATGGCGCCGATGCCGCTGTTGACCGAGCGTGCCCACGCGATAAAGTCGCTCAGCTGGCCCGACTCCGGGAGTGCAGCCATGGGAAAGCCCGCGCTAGCGGCTGTCTGCACCAAAGCCCGGCCCCAGGCAAACAGAGCACCCACGTTCTCTTCCGCCACCGTATGCCTCCTCAAAACCTGCGCATTTCTTCCAGCCGGATAAAAGTCTAGCATCACCCGCCGGCACAGCGAAGCCTTCCCGGCGGTCGCTGCGGGTATAATCCCGCCCTGAGGGCTGGGGCCAGCCGGCCCGCTCACGGAAAGGCCACGCCACATGCCAGTCGACAGCTATCGGTACCTGCCCCGCAGCTTCCGCCCCGGGTACGAGTCCATGCCCGTCTTGGATGAGCCGCCTGTCTGGGCGCCGCTTGGCGTCCCGATTGGCGAGGCAAAAGTCGCCCTGCTCACCTCGGCGGGCCTCTACCTGAAGGACTCGCAGCAGCCATTCGACGTCGAGCGCGAGCGCGAGGACCCGCTCTGGGGCGACCCTACCTACCGCGTCATCCCGCGGGACACCCGCCAGGACCAGATCGCCGCCTCTCACCTCCACCTCAACACGCGGGACTTCTACATCGACTTCAACGTCGCCTTGCCGCTCCGCCGCTTCGAAGAGCTCGAGGCCGAGGGCCGGATCGGCCGGCTGGCGGAGGAGCACTATTCCTTCATGGGCTTCCAGGAGCGCGGCTGTTCCGAGTGGCGCGCGAAGTACGGCCCCGAGATCGCGCAGCGGCTCAAGGAGGCCAACGTCA
>DATLYJ010000069.1 GCA_035574915.1 Dehalococcoidia bacterium
CGCCCGCGCCGGTCATCAACCTCACCCGCCGGCGCGCCTTCGAGATGTTCCGGGACGGTATGAGCATCGCCGAAGTCGCCCAGGAGATCGCACGGGCGCCCGGGACGGCGGCGCAATACCTGGCGGACTACATCGAAGAGACCGGCCCTGCGAGCGTCGATCCCTGGATATCGCCGGAGACCTACCGGCGCGTTGCGCAGGCCGCGGCCACGGAAGGGATGGAGCGTCTGAAGCCGGTGTTCGAGGCCCTCGGCGGTGACGTCTCCTACGAGGACATCCGCATCGTCCTCGCGCACCTCCGTTCCCGGAAGCCCGCGGCGCGCGTCCGTCTCTCCTAGCCCGCGCGGCCCCTGATCGCGTTGCCGGCGCCGACGGGCCGGCATTGCCGCGGCTGCAACGCCGCGCACGCAGCGAGCATATGCCCATTCCCCCGATGACGCCGGGGCCACGCGGGCCGCGGACCTAAGGCGAGCGTTGCGGTCAACGTGAAGAACGGCACTACAGGTATCGGGCCGAATGGCCCTCCCCCCTGAGTCCACCCGCATCTAGGTGCTCCTGAATGCCCTCGTGAAGATTGACACAGGCAATTGTCTCCAGTTTTCGAGAAGGGAGAGTTTGGACATGCCTGAGGATTGGGGTACCTACGGCAACCGCCCCCAGGGCGCGAACAAGCGCCTTGTGGGCGTCCTCGCCGTCGGCGTTCTCGTCATCGGCATCGCCATCGGTCTGGTGATCGGTGGCGGTGGCGGTGATGGTGGCGGTGGCGGGGTTAGTGGCGACCTTGGAGAGATAGCGAAGGCGCGCGGCCTGACGCCCGAGGACACGCAGAACGCGCTCTCACAGTTCGTGCCGCCCGGCAAGTACGACGACTACGTGATGATCGCCTCCGGTGGCCATTCCGGGCAGGTGTTGGTCATCGGCGTCCCGTCGATGCGCATCCTGAAGGTCATCGGCGTCTTTACGCCGGAGCCGTGGCAGGGCTTCGCCTACGGCGCCGACTGGGGCAACGAGGTCATCGAGAAGGGCAACAGGCCGGGCGAGGACCTCGCGTGGGGCGACACACACCACCCTGCGATCAGCGAGACGAACGGCGAGTACGACGGGCGCTGGGCCTACATCAACGACCGCGCCAACGGCCGCATGGCGATGATCGACCTCAGGGACCTGCGCACCAAGCAGATCATCGCCGTCCCGAACATCCAGACCTCGCATGGCGGCATGTTCGTCACGCCGAACTCGGAGTACGTCCACGTCTCCTCGAAGTTCCCGATGGTCTGGCCGCCCGGGACCTACGCGGACCTCAGCCAGTACAAGGAGCGCTACCGCGGCGCTTCCACCTGGCTGAAGATCGACCAGCGCACCGGGAAGATCAACCTGGAGGAGAGCTTCCAGATCGAAATCCCGCCCTACATGCAGGACCTGGCTGACGCCGGGAAGAAGGTCAGCCACGGCTGGGGCTTCATCGGTTCCTTCAACACCGAGATGGCCATTGGCGGCAACGCCGAGGGCCGCGCGCCGATGGAAGCCGGTATGTCGCAGAACAACTTCGACTTCCTGCACCTGATCAACTGGCAGAAGGCCGAGCAGGTGGTCGCGGCCGGCAAGTTCGAGCGGATTAATGGCATCAGGGTCATACGCATGCAGACGGCCATCGATGAGGGCCTTCTGTACCTGATCCCTGAGCCGAAGAGCCCGCACGGTATCGACGTTTCGCCCGACGGCAACTACCTGGTCGTGGGCGGCAAGCTGGACCCGCACGTCACCATCTACTCCTTCCAGAAGGTCCAGCAGGCGATCCAGAACCGCGACTTCGAGGGGCGGGACGCGTACGGCATCCCGATCCTGAGGTTCGACTCGGTCGTGGCCGGCCAGGTCGAGGTGGGCGCCGGCCCGTTGCACACCCAGTTCGACAGCCAGGGCCACGGCTACACGAGCCTCTTCCTGGAGAGCGCGGTAGCGAAGTTCACCCTCGGCCCTGACGTGGTGAAGACCGGCGAGAAGCCGTTCACGCTCGTCGACAAGATCTCGGTCCATTACAACATCGGCCACCTCGCCGTCGCCGAGGGCGACACCGTCAGCCCCGACGACAACTGGCTGGTGGCGTTGAACAAGTGGTCGATCGACCGCTATCCGCCGCTCGGGCCTCTGCACCCGCAGAACTTCCAGCTCATCGACCTGAAAGGCGGGAAGGGCCCGATGAAGCTCGTCGCCGACATGCCCATCGGCATAGGCGAACCCCACTACGTCCAGATCATGAAGGCCGACAAGCTGAAGGCCCTGGAGGTCTACCCCTTCGGCACGGACGCCCTGACCATGGAGAAGAGCCCGCACGCGACCGAACTGGGCAAGACCCGCGTCGAGCGGCGCGGATCCACGGTCGAGATCTGGGCGACGGCTGTGCGCAGCCACTTCATGCCGGACACGATCCGCGTTCGGCAGGGTGACCGCGTGATCCTCCACATCACGAACGTGGAACAGAGCCGCGACGCCACGCACGGCTTCGCCATCGCGAGCTACAACATCCAGGCCAGCCTGGAACCCGGCGAGACGGCGACGTTCGACTTCGTGGCCGACAAGGCGGGGGTGTTCAACTTCTACTGCACCGAGTTCTGCTCCGCGCTGCACCTGGAGATGGCCGGCTGGCTCCTCGTCGAGCCGGTGGGTGTCCAGGCGGCGCCGTAGCTGCACCCTCCCTCCCGGTCTCTCCACCTGGCCCGGCCAGGGGAGAGACCGGGAAGGAATTGACTCGACTCGGATTAGTACGGAGGACCTGTAAGTGCGGCGATTCTTTTTCTCGGTGGCATTGATTGCGGCGGTTGCGACGGCCATGGCCTGCGGCGGCTCTAGCGGTTCCGAAGGCGGCTCGGGAGCGCCGTCCACGGGACCGGCTTCGGAAGCCCGGACCGCGGTGCAGATCAACGCTGCCGCCCTTAAGTTCGACACGAAGACGATCGTCTTGCCGGCGAAGAGCGACGTGACGGTGAGCCTGCGCAATGAGGACGCTGGGGTGCTGCACAACCTCGCCATCTACAAGAAGGCAGACGGTACTGGCAAGGTCTTCGCGGGCGAGCTATTCAATGGCATCGAGACCCGCGAGTACAGGTTCAAGACGCCTGAGCCGGGTACCTACTACTTCCGCTGCGACGCTCATCCGGAGATGTCCGGCACAGTCAAAGTGCAATAGGGGCAGTCCGGGGCTGATTTCGGGAGGATGGCAATGCTAAAGGACCTCATCAAACCGGCGGACTGGCGATGGATGCTCGCGGCATCCATCGCCGCCGCCTTGCTCATCGCCAGCCTGTTCCTGCCACTGTGGCGCATGGAGCTCATCGCGCCCCAGTACCCCAAGGGCCTGGTCTTGTATGCCTACGGCAACAGGTTCGCGGACCCCGACCCTGACGACGGCTACGACGAGGTCCGGGAGATCAACGCCCTCAACCACTACATCGGGATGAAGCACATCGAGCCAGTAGTGGAGATGAAGCTCTTCATCCCCGGGGCGCTCGCGCTCGTGGCGGCGACCGCGGCTGTGTCCGTGGTGCAGTGGCAGCGGCGCAGGCTCAAGCTGCTCGTCGTCGCGGGCTTCTGGGCCTTCCCGTTGTTCTTCATTGCGGACCTCCAGTACCACCTGTACGACTACGGCCACACGATGAGCGAGTCGGCAGCCCTAGAGCTGGAGCCCTTCACGCCGAAGATCTTCGGCGAGACCAAGGTCTGGAACTTCCACACCGACAACACCTTCGCCATCGGCTTCTACTGCCTGGTCGCCGCTGCGGCGGTCATCACGCTGTTGCCTCCGTTCATCAGTTGGGTGCAGGCGG
>DATLYJ010000070.1 GCA_035574915.1 Dehalococcoidia bacterium
CCAGAGCTTGCGCCCGCAGCAGCAGGCGCCGGCCTTCGAGAGCGGCTTGTCGGCGCTGTAGATGACGCCGCCGATGCAGCCGCAGGGACACTGGTAGTTGACGTGCGCCCGCCTTGGGCCCGAGCCCATTCGCGTCGTGTAATCCATCTAAGCACCCTTTCCAGTTAACGGCCCCGGCCGGCCATCCCGGCCCGCCTCTAGCGCGTGACGAGCGCGGCACCGGCGAGATCTGCGCCCCTGCGGGAACTTGACGCTACACCCCTCCCAGGGGGGTTGGGTGTATAGTGTAGCAGCATCGCCGCCTTGTCAAGGAGCTACCGATGACCAACCACTCCTCCCATGGCGCCGGCCACACAGGCCACGCGACCGCGCTTCAGCGCGTCGCTATTCCCCTGAGCGGTCTCGACTGTGTGTGCTGCGCCGAGGAGTTGGAAGCGCGTGTAAAGAAGCTCCCCCACGTGGCCTCCGCCCGCGTCGATTTCCAGGCGGAGCGCTTGACGGTGGAGTTCCACGCCGGAATGACGACCGAGGAGGAGGTCCGGCGCGCCGTTGACGCCAGCGGACGCTGCTTCTGCGACGACGGCGCCGCGGCGCCGGCCGCCTCTCACACCGCTCATCTCCAACACGTCGCCCAGATGGCGCCCGTCATGGGCACCAAGCACGACCGCATGCAGTACGAGATGCCGTCGCTGCAGGCGCACGCGGACCACGAAACGCATCACGCGGAGGCGTCATCACACGCGGGCATGGAACACGACATGTCCGACCCGCGCGTGGCGAAGGCCATGGAGCGAGACATGCGCAACCGCTTCCTCGTCTCGCTGCTCCTCACGGTGCCAACCGTCCTTTACTCACCGCTCGGCAAGGACTTCTTCGGTGTTGACCTCCCTACGGGGCCTCTGAATAACAACTGGCTCTTGCTCATCGTCTCGACCCCCGTCGTGTCCTGGGGCGGCTGGGTCTTCCTCGCTGGCGCCGTGAGATCGCTGCGGCACCGGGCGCTGAACATGAGCGTCCTCATCGCCACCGGGGTGGTGGCGGCTTACGCGTTCAGTGTCGTGATCACCGTCGGTGACCTTGGCGAGACCTTCTTCGAAGCGGCCGCGATGCTGGTCACCTTCGTGCTCTTCGGTCATTGGATGGAGATGAAGGCGCGGCGCGGCACGACCGACGCCCTCAGGGCACTCTTCGACCTCGTCCCGCCCCGGGCGACCGTCCTGAGAGACGGCGCTGAGGTCGACGTCCCGACGTCGGACATCGTGGCCGGAGACGTGGTGGTGTTGCGGCCTGGGGACAAGGTCCCGGTAGACGGCGTAATCGAGTGGGGCGAGACCTCGATCGATGAGTCGCTAGTGACAGGCGAGTCCCTGCCCGTCGACAAGGCGCCGGGCGACCAGGTGGTGGGCGGCTCCATCAACATTTCCGGGTCCGTGCGCTTTCGGGCCACGAAGGTTGGAGCGGAGACGGCGCTAGCCCAGATCGTGCGCCTGGTGGAACAGGCTCAGAACTCGAAAGCGCCCGGCCAGCGTCTCGCGGACCGGGCCGCCTCGTATCTCGTTGTGCTGGCGGTGGGTTCAGGTCTGGTCACCTTTCTCGTCTGGCAATTCCTCATCGGCGAGTCGACGCTGCAGGCCCTGACGTTCGCCATCTCTGCCGTAGTCATCGCCTGCCCGGACGCTCTTGGCCTCGCGACCCCGACCGCCGTCACGGTCGGGACCGGGCTGGGCGCGCGGCACAACATCCTGTTCAAGGACGCCTCCACGCTGGAGGGCGCCGCCAGGATCAGCGCCGTCGTCCTTGACAAGACCGGCACGCTCACAGAGGGCAGCCCGCGGCTCGCCGGCGTGGCGGCCGTCGACGTCTCCGAAGATGAGTTGCTGTCGCTCACGGCTTCGGCGGAGTCGGGCAGCGGACACCCGTTGGCCCAGGCCATCGTCCAGGGTGCAAGGGGGCGAGGGGTCGCGCTCGGCGAGCCTTCGGCCTTCGAGTCCGTGACGGGCAAGGGCATCCGGGCCGTCGTCCGCGGCCGGCTAGTTGTGGTCGGCAACCGGCGTTTTCTGGAGGAGCAGTCGATCCAGGTGGAGCAGTTGGCAGAGAGCGCTGCCGGCGAGGCGCAGGCCGGCCGCACGCCGATGTTCGTGGCCGTTGACGGCCGCGCCGCGGGCCTGGTGTCTGTCGCGGACACCGTGAAACCGAGCGCCCGCCTTGCGGTGCGGCGCCTACGAGAGATCGGCATTGAGGTGGTGATGATAACCGGCGACAACGAACGGACGGCTGCGGCCGTGGCGAAGGAGCTCGGCATTGAGCGCGCCTTTGCCGAGGTCCTGCCGGAGGACAAAGCGCGCTACGTCCGGCAGTTGCAGGAGGAAGGGCACTTCGTAGCTATGGTCGGCGACGGCGTGAACGACGCCCCCGCGCTCGCGCAGGCGGACATCGGCATCGCCATCGGTGCCGGGACCGATGTCGCCATCGAGACGGCCCGTGTGGTGCTTATGAAGAGCGACCCGCTCGACGTGGTACGCGCGATCAGGCTCAGCAAAGCGACTGTGCGAAAGATGAAGCAGAATCTGTTCTGGGCCTCGGTGTACAACGTGCTCGCGATCCCCGTCGCCGCCGGCGTCCTCTATCGTCCCCTGGGCATCGAACTGCGGCCCGAATGGTCGGCGCTGCTGATGTCTCTGAGCTCGATCATCGTCGCCACGAACGCCGTGCTCCTCAAATGCTCCGAGCGAGACATCGTTGCCGGCTAGTAGGCGCTGGCTCTCCAGGTACCTCTTACAGGCCCGAGCATTTGCCCGCCGGGGGGTGCCCACTTATTCTGGAATGGCCGCGCCGGCTCAAGGAGGTCGTTCTGCGGAAGACGGCACTGTTCGTGTCCGGCCTGATTTTGCTCGCGCTGGCGGCGGCAGCATGCAGCGGCTCGGACGCGGCATCCAACGGGGACGGCGTCCTGATCACGCCCATCCTCTCGCCCACCGCGGTGGCGACCCGGCCTGCC
>DATLYJ010000071.1 GCA_035574915.1 Dehalococcoidia bacterium
CCTGCTGCGCACCGATAACGACCCCGCCGGCAAGCACGTCGTCATAGTCGGCCGCTCGAACATCGTCGGAAAGCCGCTCGCGGCCCTCCTCCTCCAGAAGCAGCCGGGCGCGAACGCGACCGTCACCGTCTGCCATACGGCAACCCGGGACCTGGCGGCCCACACGCGCCAGGCCGACATCCTCGTCGTCGCCGCCGGCAGTGTCAACGCCGTCACGGCCGCCATGGTCAAGCCCGGCGCAGTCGTCATCGACGTCGGAAACAACCGGGTGCCGGACTCCACACGTCGCAGCGGCTTTCGCATGGTTGGCGACGTCGACTTCGAAGCCGTGAAGGAAGTCGCCTCCTGGATAACGCCCGTGCCCGGTGGCGTCGGCCCAATGACGGTGACGATGCTGCTCGCGAACACCGTCGCCGCGGCCGAGCGTCTCGCCGAAGGACCAGCCAGCAGAGATCGGGGCGACTAGGTAGGCACCCCTTGCCGCGCAATCGCACGCCTGCCGCGCGCGTCCCTGATATACGCCCGGGCGCTCTGCCGGTAGGGTTAACCTTTAGCACTCTCGCCCTTTGATTGCTAACAGCTTGCCCCTTGGCTACACTAGGCTCGATAATCCCACGAACTACCGCAGGAGAACCCGGGAAGTGCCGACCTACGAGTACCGCTGCGCAGACTGCGACAACCGCTATGAGACGCGCGAGGGCTTCGACGCGCCCTCGACCCACCCCTGCCCCCGTTGTGGCGGCCGGGCCAAGCGTGTCCTGTTCGCGCCGCCAATCGTCTTCAAAGGCAGCGGCTTCTACGTCACGGACAGCCGCAAGAACGGCGATTCCGCCACCGTAGGCGGCTATGACGGCAAGGATGGTTCCTCACCCAGCAGCAGCAGCGAACCTGCGGCAGCTTCAACCAGCGCCGAGGACTAGTCGATCGCCCGCCCTCCCAACGCACGAGGACGACTCGTGCGTCTTCGTTCGCGCCCCTGGCGCCGGGCCGTGCGGGTAGTCCTCCAGCGCGTGACGAGCGCCGCCGTCCGCGTTGGCGGCGAGACAGTCGGCGCTATCGGCCCTGGCCTCGTCGCCTTCGTCGGCGTCGCCGAAGGTGACGCTGCCGCCGATGCCCGACGCCTGGCAACGAAGACCGCGGAGCTGCGCATCTTTTCCGACGCGGAGGGCCGCTTCAACCTGTCCTTGCTTGAGGCCGGCGGCGAGGCCCTCGTCATTTCGCAGTTCACCCTGCACGCCGACACGCGCCGCGGCCGCCGGCCGAGCTTCGCCGCGGCCGCCCGTCCCGAGATCGCCGAGCCGCTGGTCGAGGCCTACGCCAGCGCCCTCGAGGCCTGTGGCGTACGGGTCGCCCGCGGCCGCTTCGGCGCCCACATGAGCGTCGATGTCTTCAACGACGGCCCGGTGACCATCATCCTCGACAGCGAAGACCTCGATCGGCCGCGGCGCTCGAAAGCCTGAACGCCGCCCGCCTCGAAGGCCTGGATATCACGCGGGATGGGGCTGCCGCGGATGAGGCGGCCTTCCTCGACCGGGCCCTGGCTGTCTGAGGTGGTGCGCTTGGAGTGAGTCAGGCGTGCGGCGGCCAGACTATGCTCGCGCCGGAGGTTGTCGCCGCCTGCACGCTGTCCGCCGTCTCCTGCACTGACTGCTGGCTGCTGTCGATTGTGACGCCGGCGAAAGGGCCAGCGGCCTCCATCTCGCGATAGACCTTCTCGACACGGCCGGGCGGCGCCCGCCACTCCTTTCGCTGGCGGTCGCGCTCGAGGCAGACCTCCAGCGACGGCATCAGCCGCACGAAGTGCACCGGTACCCCGGCAGGCTTCAGCCCCTCGAGATAGAGTTCGAGCGCGCTCGCGTCCGGCACGATGTCATCGATGATCACGCCGAAGCGCTCCTCGATAAAGTTGCGGGCGATGGCGCAGGCGTTGCGGATGCCGAGCCGGTACTGGTGCTCCCGTTCCGGGTGGTGAGGCTTCGCGAACCCGGTCGGCGTGATGAAGCGCCGCAGCACCTCGACCTCGACGTGCGCCACGCGGTCGTAGCGCTCCCCGAGCGCCTCGGCGACCGCGGACTTGCCGGAGCCCGGCGGGCCGGTGAGGATGAGGATGTCGGCCATACGGCTCCATCATGAGCGGCCCCGTCCGCGGCGTCGAGGGCCATCCGGAACCGGCCGGGCAACGGATGCGGCAAGCGCGGGCAGCCTGCAGGTCTCGCCAACAGGTGTTGGCGAAGCCACGCGGGCGCCTCGACCCTGAGGGCTGGTCAGAGCTCGGCGGTCATCACCTCGAGGCTGATGTCCAGCGCTCGCGCCGAGTGAGTAAGGGAGCCTGAGGAGACGAAGTCGACACCCGTCTCCGCGATCTCGCGGATGTTCTCCAGCGTCACGCCGCCCGAGGCCTCGAAGAGGCAGCGCCCGCGCGCCATCTCCACTATCTGCGCCATCAAGGGCGGCGGCATGTTGTCCAGGAGCACGATGTCCGCTCCGCCCTCGATCGCCTGCTGAGCCTCCTCCAGGGTCGTGACCTCGATCTCCACCCGCAGCGTATGAGGCGAGAGGTCCCGCGCCCGCTTGATCACATCGGGGATGCTCAGCCCGCGCGAGCGGCCCGCGGCGATATGGTTGTCTTTGATCAGGACCCCGTCCGCGAGGTTGAAGCGGTGGTTGAAGCCGCCGCCCATGCGTACGGCGTAACGCTCCAGCACGCGCAAGCCGGGCGTCGTCTTGCGCGTGTCGAGCACGCGCACCGGAAGTCCCGCCACCGCCTGTACGAAAGCCCGCGTGGTAGTGGCGATGCCGGAGAGGCGCTGCAAGAAGTTCAGCGCCACGCGCTCGGCCGACAGGATGGCCCCCAGAGGCCCCACCACGGACGCGAACTCCGTCCCGGCGTGCACCCAGTCTCCGTCCACCACGCGCGTCCGCAGCTCGATCTCAGGGTCGACTGCCGTAAAGGCTGTCGTCGCGACGGTCAGGCCGCAGATAACGCCGCTCTCCTTGGCCAGGAAGTTGCCCCGCCCCTGCTGGTCAGGCGGCACGATCGCGCTGGTAGTGACGTCGCGGAAAGCCCCGTCCTCGACCAGGGCCGCCCGGACGAGGTCGTACACCTGGCCGGGGTCGGGGAATGGTATCTCGTCCAACCTGTCACGCATCGCGACGGAAGATTATGTGGCGCCTCCAGGCGTCGTCCGGGTGGGGAAAGTCGACGCGATAGTGCGCGCCCCGGCTCTCCTGGCGGATGAGCGCGCCCTCAGTGACCAGCCGTCCCGCCGTGAGGAGGTTGCGCAGCTCGTGTGAAGGGCGGTCCGATGGTGGCGGCGCAGAGCGCTCCCACATTGCCAGGGTCAGGGCGGCTTCCGCGAGGCCTTCGCCGCTTCGTACGATCCCCACCTTGTCCCACATGAGCGCCTGCAGCGCCGCAAGGCTAAGCGGTGTCTCGGCGAAGGGCAAAGCGCGCGCCGGCGCGCCGATACGCGGCAGCGCCTCGCCTCCCGGGCGGTAGATGCCGGCCTTCAGGTCCTCCGTGGAGGCGTCCGGCAGCGGCCGGGCGTCAGCGGCAGGAGGCGTTGGTGTGGCGGTCCCGCTGAGCGTGCGCTCGACCACGCGCTTCGCGAAGACCACCGTCTCCAGGAGCGAGTTGCTGGCCAGCCGGTTCGCGCCGTGCACGCCCGTGCAGGCCACCTCGCCGCAGGCATAGAGGTTGCCCACGTTCGTCTCGCCCCAGGAATTGGTCCTCACTCCACCCATCATGTAGTGGGCCGCCGGCGAGACAGGGATCGGCTCGCGTGTTATGTCGAGGCCGTACTGCGCGCAATAGCGGCGGATCTGGGGAAACCGCGCCGCCGTGCGCTCGGCGGGCAGGTGTGTGATGTCCAGGTACACCCGGTCCGTGCCCGTCTTCGCCATCTCGCTGACGATGGCCCGCGCCACGATGTCCCTTGGCGCGAGCTCGGCACGTTCGTCGTAGTCGGGCATGAAACGCCGGCCTTCGCTGTTGATCAGGCGGCCACCCTCGCCGCGCACTGCCTCCGAGATCAGGAAGACGGGTACGCCGGGCAGCCGCAGGGCGGTAGGGTGGAACTGGATGAACTCCATGTCCATGACCTCGGCGCCGGCGCGGTAGGCGAGCGCCACGCCGTCGGCGGTCGCGACGGGCGGGTTGGTACTGACTTTGTACAGCTGCCCGCAGCCACCGGTCGCGAGCACCACATGGCGCGCCTCGAACTCCTCCGTGGTGTTCGCGCGCGTGTCCAGGGCCACGATGCCCCGGGCGGCGCCATCTCGTATCACGACCTCGAGGGCAAGGCTGTGCTCGAGAATAGTCACGCGCGAATGGCGCGCGACCTCGCTCAGCGTCAGCTCGATGTGCGCCCCGGTCGAGTCGCCCCCGGCGTGGAGGATGCGCGGGCGGCTGTGCGCACCTTCACGCCCCAGCGCGACCTCGCCATCGACGGTGTCGAAGGGGACGCCGAACTGCACCAGGTCGGCGATGCGGTCCGCAGCCTCCGAGGTCAGGATGCGCGCCGCCTCCTCATCCACCAGCCCCGCGCCGGCCTCGATCGTGTCCTCGAAGTGCAACTCGGCGCTGTCGTCAGGACCGACCGCCGCGGCGATGCCGCCCTGCGCGTACTTGGTGTTGCACTCGTCGATGCTGCCCTTCGTCAGCACCAACACGCTGCCGTGGTCGCGGGCCATGAGGGCGGCGTAGAGCCCGGCGATGCCAGAGCCTACGATCACGTAGTCGAAGAAGCGCATCAGACCTCGATCCGGCCCGCCAGCGGGCCCGAAGCGCGAACAGTAAGTGTCATTATGACACTAAGTCGGCTGCTGTCTAGTCCGGGAGCCCTCGCGCGCCGTTCAGGCGTAGCGGCGGAAGGCCAGGCAGGAGTTCTGGCCCCCCAGGCCGAACGAGTTCGAGAGCGCGGCTCGCACCGTAGCCTTGCGCGCCTTGTTCGGCACGTAGTCGAGGTCACAGTCAGGGTCCGGGAACTCCTGGTTGATCGTCGGCGGGATCACCTGGTCGCGCAGGGTGAGGACGCAGACGGCCGCCTCGAGGGCGCCGGCGGCGGCGGCCAGGTGGCCGGTCATCGACTTCGTGGAGCTCATGGCGATGCCGTAGGCCTGCTCGCCGAACACTTTCTTCACGGCCGCCGTCTCCGTCTTGTCGTTGAGCTGGGTCGATGTGCCGTGGGCGTTGATGTAGTCGATCTCTTCCGCGTCCAGCCGCGAGTCCCTCAGCGCGCGCTCCATCGCCAGCGCCTGGCCGTCGACGTCCGGCGCGGCGTCATCGGTTGCGTCGAAGGACCAGGCCGCGCCGGCAAGCTCGCAGATGATCGGCGCGCCCCTGGCCCGCGCGAACTCCTCGGTCTCGAGCACCAACACGGCGCTGCCCTCGCCCAGCACGAAGCCGCTGCGCTTGGCGTCGAAGGGCCGCGAGCCCCGCTGGGGCTCGTCGTTCCACGTCTTGCTCAGCGCGCCGAGGTTCCCGAGGGCCGCGATAGCCACGGGCGTGATGATCGCCTCGGAGCCTCCGGCGAGCATGCACTGCGCGTATCCGAGGCGCAGCATGTTCAGGGCCTGGCCGATGGCGTCGCCACCGGAAGCGCAGGCGCTGTTCACACTCGAGTTCGGCCCGCGGACCTCGAGCAGCCGGCCGACGCGCGCGGAGGCGCTGTACTGCCCGACCCGAGGCACCGTGAGCGGGTCGACCCTCTGGGGCCCGCGCTCCTCGATGACCCTGTCCTGCTCACCGATCGTGAACAGAGTGCCGCTGCTGGCGAGGACTACGCCTATGGCGTCGCGGTTCGAGTCGTCGATCCTTAACCCTGCCGCGGCGAGCGCCTCGTTCGCGGCGGTCACGGCCAGCTGCGTGTGGCGGCCGGAGCGGCGCGCCGTGCGGCGGTCCATGTAGTTGTCGGGGTCGAAGCCCTTCACTTCCGCGGCGATCTGGACGTCGAAGCCGGTGGGGTCGAAGTGCGTGATGCGCGTTAGGCCCGACTGCCCAGCGAGCATCGCTGCCCATGTCGACCCGGTATCCAGGCCGAGAGGGGAGACGATGCCAACGCCCGTCACTACGACCCGCGGGAAGTCCGGCATCAGTTCGCGTCCTTTCCAAAGAACTCCAGCGCCTCGGCTACCACGACTTCAGGCTTCTCCATCGGTATGAAGTGCGTCGTCCCGGGAATTGTACGGGCTTCACCGCCGGGTACCAGCGTACCAGTCCGCCCACCGAGCCCGACGCCTCCGGCGTGGCCGTGCTCGCCCCAGAGGACACGCACCGGTATCCGCACCGCGTCGAAGCGGGCCGACACATCGGACTCCGCCACCGCCTCGTAGAAGCGCGCCTCGAGCTCCGGCGGGCACTTCAGCACGACACCGCCCTCGGCGGGACGGGTGCCCTGTTCGCAGTACAGGCGCAGGCTCTCCTCCGTCCAGCTGTCGAAGGGAGGCCTGTCGCGGAAGGACTCGAACATCTCCTGAGGGCTGGCAAACGACGCGCGCCGCCTGCGCGTCCGGTCGGCCATGGCGTTCGGCCCCGGCATGCCGGCCGGAGCCGCGTGGCCCCCGCGCCCGGTCGGCGTCACGGGCTCGACCATTAGCAGACGGCGGATCCGTCCCGGATGCAGGGCGGCATGGTAGGCGAGCGTAGTGGCGCCGGCGGAGTGGCCGATGGCGTAGACACCGTCCAGGCCGAGCGCTGCGAACACCGCCTCCATGTCCGCGGCCAGGTTGTCGAAAGCAAAGCCTTCGACCTTGTCGCTGTCGCCGTGCCCGCGTTGGTCCGGCGCGTAGACGTGGAACCGGCGCGAAAGCTCGCGCGCGTGGGGCTGCCACATCCAGTGCCCGAAGCCCGTGGAGTGCAGCATGAGGAGCGGCGGTCCATCGCCGCCAAGGTCCCGTACGAAAAGCCGCACGCCGTCGCGTTCGACCCAGGTGTCACCCATTTGGTCGAACGTAACGGAAGGGATGGGGTGGGTCAAACTTCATCACCGGCACCCTTCCCGCTGCCATCGCCAAGCGCACCGCGGACCATCCGGAGTGTCGAGGCTGGCGCGTCTTGCGTGCGCGGCCTTGCTTGCCCCGGAGGCGGCGGCGAATAATCTGGCCCAAGCGCGCCAACGAGGGAGGCAGGCTATGGGGTTCCCGCTCGAGGGTATCCGCGTCCTCGACATGACGATCTGGCAGCAAGGCACCTACGCGACTGCGATGCTCGCAGACCTGGGCGCCGATGTAATCAAGATCGAGGGGCCGGACGCTCCTGACCCCGGCCGCGGCCTGACGGCTGACGGGCGGACGCCCCTTGGCGCCTACTTCCATGCCCATAACCGCAGTAAGCGCGCCATCTGCATCGACCTGCGGAAGCCGGAGGCTCAAAAGGTGCTGCACCGCCTGGTCGAGACGGCGGACATCTTTGTCAGCAACATGCGGCGGCGCGCCCTGCGCAAGCTCGGCGCCGACTACGAGACGCTCGCGAGGGTGAACCCGCGCCTCATCTACGGCCGCGCCTCCGGTTACGGCCCCAGGGGGCCAGACGCCGACCTCGGCTCCATGGACATCATGGCCCAGGCCCGCGGCGGCATCATGAGCGTCACCGGCGACCCTGACGGCTGGCCAAAGCCGATCGGCGTGCCGGCAGCGGACCACGTGGGCGCCATGAGCATGGCCTTCGGGCTAATGGTCGCGCTCTACCACCGCCAGGTCACGGGTGAAGGCCAGGAAGTCGATGCCTCGCTGCTCGGCGGGCAACTCTGCATCCAGTCCTTCAACATCACCGCCAGTCTGTTCAACGAAAACCGCGTCCCGCCTCGCCGCCCGCGCGCTGGCAACAGCCCCACATGGCAGGTCTACAAGGGCAGCGACGGCAAGTACTTCGTCATCGGCATGAACGGCCAGCGCTGGTGGCCAGGCATCTGCGCCGCGCTCGACAAGCCAGAGTGGCTCACTGACGAACGCTTCGCCACCGTCGCTGCCCGGGCTCAGAACGCCGAAGCGCTCATCGCCGAGTTCGACGCTATCTTCGCGACGAAGACCGCTGACGAGTGGGTGGCCCTCTTTTCGAGGGCAGACCTGATGGCCGCGCGCGTGAACGACTACGCGGAGGTCGCCCGAGACCCCCAGAACCTGGAGAACGGCTACATCACGACGGTGGAGCGGGAGGACGGGCCTCCCGTGCAAATGGTGGGCCTGCCCGTGATCTTCAGCAAGACGCCCGGGCGCATCCGCAGCCTGGCGCCCGAACTGGGGCAGCACACCGAGGAGGTGCTGCTCGAGGCCGGATATACCTGGGACGAGATCGCGAGTCTGCGCGAGATCGGGGCCATCGGCCTGCCACCGACCTGAGCGTCCGCGCCGCGGTGCGCCGCCGCCGCACCGGCAGTCTGGCGGGCGCCATGTTTGACCGTGTTCCGGTAGCGCCATAGCATCGGGGCATGGCTCAAGAAGTGGCGGTAAGAGACGCCGCCGCACTCCCACCGGATACCGCTGCTCAGGCAAAGTTCAAGACCTTCCACTCCCTTCGTTACAGGGACTATCGCTTTCTCTGGCTCGGCCAGGTCGGCGCGGCAGCCTCGCTGTGGATGGAGCAGCTTGCGCGGCCGCTGCTCATGCTCTCCTTGACGGACTCGGCCTTCCTCGTCGGCCTGGTCACCGCGACGCGCATGGTGCCGATGCTGCTGGTCGGCATCTGGGCTGGAGTGATCGCGGACCGCGCTGACAAACGCCAGATCCTGCTCGTGACGAAGTCGGTCACGCTTCTGACGCACCTCACCACGGCCGCGGTCATCCTGACTGGCGTCATCGAGCCCTGGATGGTATTCGTGACGACCTTCATCGGCGGCTCCGCGATGGCCTTCGACCAACCGGCCCGCCAATCGCTGATACCGCGCCTCGTGCCGCGCGAGAGCATCGCCAACGCTGTCGCCCTGAACTCGGCGGCGATGAACGTCATGCGCATCGCCGGCGCTTCCGCCGCCGGCCTGGTCCTGGCGGTATTCGACTACGGGGAACTCTATCTGCTCCAGTCGCTGATCTACGTCGGCGTCCTGGCTTCACTCTTCCAGATCAACTTCCGGCGCAGTGAGCAGGATTCGACGCGGAGGCAGCAGACTTCCGCCCTCGCGGACCTCCGCGAGGGCTTCGCCGCGGTCAGGCGTGACAGCGTCATCCTCTACGTCCTGGGTTTGAGCCTGATCCTCTTCGTGTGGGGCTTTCCGTATCAGACGGTGTTCGTGCCGCTGATCGCAAAACGCGCGCTGGAGCTCGGCGATGCCGGCGCAGGGCTGCTCGTCGCGCTGACCGGCGCCGGCGCCCTCCTCGGCTCGCTGACTATCGCCACCGCCGGCGACACGTTGGGGCGGCGCGGCCTCGTGATGCTCGGGCAGATCGCGCTCTTCAGCCTTGGCCTGCTGCTGTTCTCGCGGGCAGAGGTCCTACTGCTCGTGGTACCGGCCCTGCTCCTGACCGGGGCCATGCAGACGTCCTTCATGTCCCTGAACAATGCCTTCGTCCTCGGAAGGACGCCGCCCGAGCTGCAGGGCAGGATCATGAGCCTCTTCAGCCTGGACCGAGGGCTCATCCCGCTCGGCGCCACGGTTGGCGGGCTGCTGGCCGAGGCGCTCGGGCCGCAGGACGCGCTCACGATCATGGCCTCGATCTGCCTCGCCTGCACCCTCCTGGTAGCAGCCTTCGTGCCGACGATCCGCCGCATACACTAGCGCCAGCGGGCTCTAGAAGTACGGGAAGTCCTGCGGGACCTCGGCGCCGCACTGACAGACGGCGCCCCTGCCGGTGTAGTTCCGCCTGCCGCATTGCCCGCAGCGCGACCAGTGGCTGTCGAGGCGGTCAGCCGTCCAGACGCTGTTCATGCCGCCTTCGGCGAAGTTGCCGTCGAAGACCAGGCCCATGGCTTCTTTGTGGGTGCCGCCCTTGACCAGCGCCTTCGAGCTCTCGGCATCCTCCCAGGCCGTGATCGTGAACATGCGGTTGCCAATAACTGCGTTGATCGTGCTTATGAAGCCCGGGAGCGCCATCATCTCCGGCCAGATGCGGCGCGTGTAGTCGATTACCTGCTGCTTCTCGCGGTCGTCACGCACCTGGACTGCGGTTACGCTGTAGGCGCCCGGCCTGGTCTTTCTCGGGCCCTGCACGTGGACGGCATAGCCGAAGGTCGCTGGCCCCATCTTGTAAGGCAAGACGATCGCCTGAAGGCCCAGCTGCTCCACCAGGAGCCTCTGGTCGAAATAGCCCTGGACGGCGCGCACCTTCCCATCCGCCACCGTGATGAAGTCGGCGCCCGGGAGCGCGATGGTCGCGCCCGTCGGTGGTTGCCCCATCAGCGGGCCCGTGTTGGTCCCCCGCATGACCCACTGCGCCGCGACCGTGTGCTCGCCCGTTGCCGCGGCGCTCACGATCTCGAAGCTCAAGTCCGGGAACGCCTGGATTAGCCCGCCGGCATATCCCGCCACCCCGGGCCCCGACACGCCCTGCGGCACCACCGGGTCGCAGTAGACGCCGCCCTCGGCGAAGGCCGCCGCCACGGCTTGCGGGTCCCGCGCGTTCCAGGCTGCGAAGTACCGCTCCGCCACTCCCAGCGCCGTCGTCTTTGCAGCTGTCTCCATCGTCCTTCCCTCCCGCGTCGACGTCAGCGACAAGACCGGCGCCCACCTGGCGCCCTCATCTATCGCCGCCATCCAAGGGTCAGTGGAGGCAGATGGCTTCTCCAGACCAAAAAGTGCTCAGTTGCTGCTTAATTTGGCCGCCTGGCGCCCGGCGGCGCCTCCGGCGCGGCGCTCCCGTGAAGCTCACGCTCCCAGAGCCAGGCGGTAATGCGTTCGACGCCGGCGGCGAGATAGCGCCGGTAGGTACTGAAAGGCATGTCCACGCGCTCGGCCGCGGCCTCCTGAGTTGGAGCCGGCTCCAGGTAAGTGTGCAGCACGGCCTCGAACGCCTTCCGGTCCCTTGGGCTCCCCCTCAGGGACTTCGCGGCTTCGAGGATCAGTGACTGCAAGCGTTCCGCTCCGGTACTGCCACCCGCGCTCCCGAGCACCAGGCGGCAGCGCAGCAGTTTGCTCGCCGCCAACCTGTCCGGCCGCCGGAAGTCGCGAAGCGCCTGTCTGACAGCCGCGGCGAACTCGCTCTCGGACGGCACCACGAGCGGTTCCAGCGGAGCATCTCGCAGCGCTTCCAGGCTCATGTCCTCCGCCAGCTCACGCTCGGCCATCTTGTCCAACCAGGCCAGCGCTGGTTCAGCCCGCCAGTCGTGCGCGAACACCCCGAAGTGCCGTCCGCCGGCGACGAAGTCAGCGGCCTCTTCGAGCCGGTGGTTTATGTACAGGAAGTAGGCCCGCCAGTAGTCCGGGTCCTGCATCGCGATGAAGCTCCAGGCAAGCCGCCGGTCCGTTAGCCAGCGAGAGCCGTAGACGGCCGCGAGCACGTCGAATACCGGCGACAGCTCCTGGTAGCGCTCGAGGTCGACCGCGAAACGGCCGTAAATGACCTGCTCTCCCGGCCTGAGACCGCCCCGCGCCTGCACGAACCGCGACGCTGCGGCTAGCGCCGGGTCGAAGCTGGACGCGTCCAGCAGCGCGGGTTCATCGAGCACGAGGCAGAGCGTGAAGCCGATCATCCTAGCGTCCTGGTTCCGGATCGCCAGAAAGCTCTGAGGCGCGCGCTGCAGCCACTGGCGCGCGATCTCGGCCGAACCCTCTCCCTCGAAACGACGCAGCGCTTCCAGGACCCGCGGGTGCTCATCCGGAGACGCCGGCTCAGCGTAGGCGCGTCCCAGGGACTTGACGTCATAGAACGGTCGCGCGAAGGCGTTGTGGCGGTGCAGGAAAAGGAGGTCCATGAAGTGGTACTGCTGCTCGCCCGCTGACGCCTGCACGATGTTGTCCACGACGAACGCGCGCACACGCCCATGCACCTCCCGAAACCGCTCCCGGTTGCGCCAGCGCAGGTCGAGGTCCAGGACATCACGCGCCAGGTCATGTGGGTAGAGCCCCGATGGCCCGGCCTCGATGAAGGAAAGGCCCCGGAGCCACTGAAAAAGCTCAAAGGCATCCGCGCCGGGCACGGTCGCGCGCAGTAAAGCCTCGGTGGTGACCCTGGCGTGGGCGCAGACCTCGAGCGCCTCGCGGTGCGCTCCGTCCGGGACGCGCTCGATGAAGCCCCGCAGCAGCTCGCCAACGATGTCAGGTGAGCTTTCCGGCCGCGCCGTCTGTCCTTCACCGCCGAGGGCAAGGAGGTCTGCCGTGAGACACAGGGCCAGGGGGTGGCCGTGAGTGAACGCCAGCGCCTGGGCGTGGCGCGCCTCCGGTACTCCGCGCGCTCGCAGGTAGCTGCGGCACTCCTCCGGCTCCAGGTTGCGTAGCCTGATAAGGCGCGTCAGGTCTGCAAGCCCTGGTTCGCTCCTCCAGGGCCTCGACGGCGGGTTCCGTCCCGCAATCACGACCTTCGTCGAGGCCGGAAGCAAGGGGAGGACCTCGGAGCGCAGCCAGCCGTCCAGCGGCTCCAGGACCTCGTACGTGTCGATCATGACCACGCCCGGTGCATACCGGGCGAGAGCGTCGAGCGCTCTCTCCTGAGGGAATACGGGCGCCGGGACCGCCGTACGCAGCGCCGCGAGGAAGCCGTCCGGCGAAGGTTCCACGTTCCGGCCATCCACCTTCAGGCAGGAGAGCCCTTCTTCGCGCGCGATGGCCTCGAACTGCGCGAGCAGAGATGTCTTGCCGATGCCGCCAGGGCCGTAGACGAAGATGACGGCGGTGTCAGGGTCGCCGAGGGCTTCGCGGAAGAGCCGCAGCTCCGCCTCTCGCCCGACGAAGCGCCTCCTGCCGGCCTGCGCGATCTTCTCGCCCAGGGAGAGCACCGCCTTGTCTCGCTGCCGCTCCAGCGCCACCTGCCCCTTCAGCCTCCTACGGCATTATGGCGCGCGGTGCCTGCGGCAGGAACGCCCGTGACTGGAGTGACCGCTTGCCTACAGCTTCCGGAAGACGAGACAGGCGTTCTGCCCGCCGAAGCCAAAGCTGTTCTTGAGTACGACGCGCACATCGCCCACAAGCCGGCTCTCATTTGGCACGTAGTCCAGGTCGCACTGCGGGTCCGGCTCCTCGTGGTTGATCGTGGGCGGCAGGATGCCCGTCTGGATGGCCTTCACGCAGGCAACCGACTCGATGGCGCCCGCGGCGCCCAGGGCGTGGCCGACCTGGGACTTGGTCGAGCTCACTGGTATGCGGTAGGCGTCCTCGCCGAAAACGGCCTTGATCGCGGCCGTTTCCACGACGTCGTTGAACACCGTCGACGTGCCGTGGGCGTTGATGTAGTCGACTTCCGCCGGGGCCACGCCCGCGTCGGCGAGCGCCAGCGACATCGCCGCCTGGGCGCTGGACCCGTCCGGCCTGGGCGCGACGATGTGGAAGGCGTCCGAAGTTGCTCCGTAGCCGGCAAGCTCGGCGAAGATGCGAGCGCCCCGCGCAAGCGCGTGCTCGAGCTCCTCCAGCACGAACATGGCCGCGCCCTCGGAGCTCACGAAGCCGTCCCGTCGCGCGTCGAAGGGCCTGCTGGCCCTGGTCGGGTCGTCGGCGCGCGTCGAGAGGGCGCGCATCGCGACGAAGCCGGCAAGCGCGATCTCGCACAGGCCCGCCTCGGTCCCGCCGGCGAGCACGATGTCCGCCCGCCCTGACCGGATTATGTCCAGGGCCGAGCCGATGGCCTGAGTGCCGGCGGCGCAGGCCGTACAGACCGTGTTCGCGTATCCCTTCAGGCCGAAGGCCCGCGCGATGTTCGCTGTCGCCATGTGGGGCATGGCCTGCGCCACCGCGTCCTGGGAGATCGACCCGGCGTGGCCGGCGATGACCGCCCGCGTCGCGGCCTCCACCTCCGCGTAGCCACCCGCGCCGGTGCCCACGATGACCCCGATCCTTTCCGGCCGCTCCGCGGCAACGTCCAGCCGGGCGTCTTCGATCGCCATCGACGCCGCTGCCACAGCGAACTGGCTGAACCGGGACTGGGAGGCCGCTTCGCTCCCGTCCATGAAGTCCGTGGGGCAGAAGCCTTTGACCTCGCCGTCGATCTTGACCGGGTAGTCCTTCGGGTCCCCGACCGTGATCCAGCCAATACCGGAGCGGCCTTCGGTGCAGCCGCGCCAGAACTCGTCCACGCTGTTACCGAGGGGCGTGATCGCGCCCATGCCCGTTATTACGACTCGGCGGGTTTCCCTTGCAGACACCCGATCAACCCTTTCGCCGACTCTATCGCGAGGCCGGAAAGCCTCCTAGGATGCACTTCACACAGGGGCCCGTCGGGCGGCTTAGCGCGCCACCACGCGGTCCTTTCGCTTCTGCATCACCAGCGTCAGCGCCAGCGGCACGACGATGAAGGCCGCGAGCACAGACCAGTGCACCACGGCGTCTATGGTGAAGGCCCTCACGTACGGCTCGGCGAAAGGCGCCGGCAGTTGGGCCGCGAAGCGGTCCGCCATGCTCGTTATACTGGCCCCCAGCTCCAGCGACCACCGGCTCAAGACCACGTTGGAGAGCATCCGCGCCGGCGCGAGCATTTTCTCCACAGGCACGAACGAGCCGTCGAAGATCAGCTGAGGGATCAGCAGCATGGGCACCAGGGCCATCGCCTGGTCCGAGTTCGCCACCGCGCCGCTAACGAGGAGCCCCATGGTCAGGCCCGCCAGCGCCGTCATGAACGTCAGCAGGACGAGCAGCGGATAGACATCCCAGCCGATCTGCCCCACGTCCACACGGAGCAGGACGATGCTCACCAGCGCGAACGCCTGGACCAGGCAGAGCACCGCCAGCACGATGACCTTCGAGCCTATGTACGGGACGACGCCGAGGTTGACCAGCCGTTCTCGGGCGTAGATCGCGGTCTCGCTGCTTATCGCTCTCGCCGCGTTGAAGGCGCCCAGCCAGATCGCCGAGAGCACAAGGCCCTTGAGCGCGGCGGTGGCCAGCAGGGCGTCGCCGCCCTCGTCCGCGGTCAGCGCGAAGATGTCTGCCTGGAAGAGCAGGAGGAGAGACAGCGCGATGGCCGGCGCCTGCAGGAGCAGCAGGCCCAGGTATTTCGGGTCCCGAGCCATGACCTCGGCGTAGCGGAGGGTGAGCCAGAAGAGCTGCCTCAGGCCAGAGGCCCCGCGGGTCCGCGGCCCGCTGACCGGCTGAGGCCTGGCGCCGGCTGCCGGCGCCGCGAGCGCCGGCCTGCGCTCGACCACATTCGCCTGGTAGACGCGCGACTGTTGAAACGAATCGACCCACTTCTCGGTGGCACCCTCCCCGTTCAGGAGGTCATAGACCTCCCCGAAGGTCGAGCAATGGAAGTGCCGGAGGCACTCAGCGGGCGAGCCGAAGAACACGAGCCTGCCCTGCGAGAGCCAAGCGATCTTGTCGCAGAGGCCCAGGCTCTGCGTGGAGTGAGTAGAGAGCACGACGGTCGCACCGTCCTCGGTCAGGCTCTGGAAGAGCGCCATCATCCGGCTCTCCAGCGCGGGGTCCAGGCCTGAAGTTGGCTCGTCCAGGAAGAAGGCGCGCGGCGTCGCCAGTAGCTCCACCGCCAGGCTCAAACGCTTGCGCTGACCGCCGCTGAGCAGGCTCACTGCCTTCCGGCGGTGCTCGGACAGGCCGACGGTCTCCAGGACCTCCTCGATGCGCTTCTCCAGCTCCGCCTTCCCCATGTCCCCTGGCAGCCGGAGGCGCGCGGCGTAGAAGAGGGTCCGTTCCACCGTCAGCTGCGTGTGGATGATGTCGTCCTGCGGCAGGTAGCCGATCGCCGTCCTGAACACGGGGAGATTCGCGTAAAGGTCGGTGCCGTCGAACTGTACGGCGCCCTCGGTGCCCGGCGAGAAGCCGTTCAGCGCATGGAGCAGCGAGGTCTTTCCGGCCCCGCTCCCGCCAACCAGGGCCACGAATTCGCCGGGGACGATCGAGAGGTTGATCCCATCCAGGATGCGCTTGCTTCCGACGGTCTTGCCAAGGTCGATGGCGTCAATCCGGACGCCGCGGCCATGGCTGAACGACTTTACTTTGAGGCCATCGAGGTAAACGCGGCTCGTGCCGACCAGCACCTCGTCTCCGTCCCGCAGCTCTGCCTCTTTGATGCGCTGGCGGTTTACGTAGGTGCCGGTGGTCGAGCCTTCGTCCGTGATGATCCAGCGGCCATCCTGCCGGCGTATGCGAGCGTGGAGGCCGTCAACGTGGGGGTCATTGATCTGCAGGTCGTTCTCCGCCCAGCGCCCGATGGTGAACTCCTCACGCTCGGGCGTGAGCGTCAGCAGGGCTACGGCCTCGTTCTGGAAGCGATGTACATTGCCGTGCGACACACGCTGGGCCAGGACGCGGCTGATCTCCTCGTTGATCTGGGGGTACTGCGCCAGCAGGGCCTGGAAGCGCTCCCGCGTGAGGCGCCAAAGGCTTGCGTCCGTGGTTGCGATCGCGGCCGCGGAGCGGGTGTCGCCCGAGAGCAGGGCCATTTCACCGAAGAAGTCGCCGGGCGCCAGGTGAGCGAAGACCACCTTCTCGGTAGCCGCGTCTGAAACGATCCTGACCTGCCCCCGGGCGATGACGAACATCTCCTCGCCCGGCTCGCCCTCGCGGAAGATCACGGCGTCGCGCGCGTACTCGACCAGCTCAAGGCTCGCGGCCACGGCCGCGAGCTCCTCGGGCGAGCAACGCGAAAAGATCGGGACCGCCTTCAGGCCCGGGACGCCCTCGCCCGTTACCGCGGTCATGACAGCACCTCCACCGAGGGGATGAGCGCGGCTATCTCGGGCAGCGCCGCCAACGTCGCGGTCTCTCCGGCCACCATGAAGTCCCGGCCGCGGCGGCTAAAGTCGCGGATGTGAGAGCGGCCGGTGTGCGGGCGGATGGTCACGTCGGCGCTCGCGGCGCTTCGCGCGGTTATCTCTCCGAGCATGATTTCCATCGTCCTCCAGAGCGCTTCGATGATGTTGGGCACGCGCGCGCCCTCGCCGGGCACAGAGTCATCCCTTGCCGACGATGCGAGGTCAACGGCGACGACGACATCGGCGCCCATCTGTCTCACGGTTTTACCGGGGACGGGGTTCGTGAGTCCACCGTCCACGAGCACGCGCCCATCATGCTCGACCGCAGGGAAAACTCCCGGCATCGAGATGCTGGCGAGGACGGCCTTCCAGATGACCGCTTCATCGAGCACGACTTCGCGGCCGCTGGCGACGTCCGTCGCGACGGCCGCGAAAGGTATGAAGAGCTCGGAGAACTCGGCGTCCGGCGCGCGGGGATGGCAGGTGGTGAGTATCTTCTTCAAACCGCGGTTGCTGGATATGGACCTGATGGGCAGCGTCAGCTTCACGAAGCGCCGGTCTGCGCCCGTCATCAGGGCTTCCAGCTGCGCCAGTTCCATGCCGCCGGCGTACGTCGAGGCCACGATCGAGCCGATGCTCGAGCCGGCCAGGTAATCGACAGGGACGCCATGTTCCATGAGCGTCCTGAGGACGCCGAGGTGAGCGAATCCCTTTGCCATGCCGGCGCCAAGCGCTACGCCGACTTCGATGCGGCCAATTCGGCGCGCAAGCCGATCGCAAGCCTGGACAAAGGGCCCTTCGGCGTCTGCCGCCCACCCTTCGAGCCCCTGCTCCCGAACCCGCGAGAGCAGGCCGTGGTCGCCAGGCAGCAGCCGCAGCCGGCCACCGGTCGGAACCAGCTTCAGGAGGCCTTCGATCCTGGCCCGCCTCTGAAGCACCGAGCGGTCCCAGAGGCCCCCTACCTTGTTGTCCGAGGTCACGGCCAGGTCCGTGAGGGCGGCAACTTCCAGACGCTCCTGGCGCCCGCGATGAGACTCAGCGACGGACGCCGCCTCGCCCAAGCGCCCATCCTCGGCCACCACCAGGAACTGGGCAGCCCTGGCCAGGAGAGGCCCCGCGGCTGGCTCCGGGCTGTCGCAAAGGAGCACGATCTCATGGAAGCGCTCCGCCAGTTCGTCCGCCATCGCTGCCATGCCTGCCGGGGCGGCGCCTGGCTTCGCCGCAAGGGTGGCCAGGCAGAGCGAACCGCCCGCGACCCCGACATCTCGCAGCTCGCCGAGCCCGGGCGCACTATCGTCACGGCCAGAGGACTCGTCAGCCGCAGCCCCCAGGCTCGCCACGGGGCCGCGGCGCGCATCGAGCAGAAGGACCCGCCGCCGCGTCTGCCGCGCCAGGCTGGCGCCCAGGATCAGGGCCAGAGGGGTGCTGACACCCTCCCCGGCTAGCAGGTAGAGCGCCGTGACGCGGCCCGTGCGGCTTTCGCCCAGCCGGCGGTTGGTGCGCACGAGCCGCCGGCTCAGGATGCCACTGAGGTTGCGCCAGAGCCCGGGGCAACGGTCCAGCACTTCGGGAAAGTCGTCCCTGGCAATGAACCAGGCGTCAGTGTCGACGAGGGCGCGTATCGTCGCCGAGCAGGGCTCGCCGCTTATCAGGCTCATCTCGCCGACGCACTCGCCGCGCGCGAGCGTCGCTATGTCCTCGCCGGACGCCGCGTCTTCCCGCAAGTTCACGCTGACCATGCCCGAGGCGATCAGATAGAGGCCGTCCGAAGGGGCGCCCTTCGCCAGGACTGTCTCGCCGGCCCGGAACGAGCGGCGCTGGAGGCGCGGCAAGAGGTAATCGAGCTCTTCGCTGCTCAACGCAGCGAGCAGAGGCGACTGGTCCGGCCTGAGGTCCAGTGTCTTGAGGTCCAAGCCCCCGTTGCTCCCCGGCTAGCCGGCTGGCCCACACGCTGGCGGGGATGTGGATAGGTTAGCGCGTTAGTATACGACGGCCCGGCAGCCCGAGCCGTACGCGATGGGGCTTCACCCTGGCCTGTGCTAGAATTCCGCTCGGATGGCTACCATCACCGTCCTCCCCGACGGCATCGACTTCGAAGCAGAGCCAGGCGAAACGATGATGGGCGCTGCCCTTGCGCGCGGCCTCTACTGGCCCACGACCTGCGGTGGCCAGGGCATCTGCACCACCTGCATGGCCGAGGTCGTCTCCGGCGAGGGAAACCTGCTCGAGATGGGTCGCAGCGAGCGCAAGACCCTGACCGCCGAGCGAGGCGAGGCGGTGCTCCGCCGTCCCGTGCGGCTCGCCTGCCAGGCAGTCGTCTTGGCCGGACCCATCTCCGTCATCAAGCCCGGCGTGCGGCCCGCGGAAAGCAGCTCATGACCTACGTCATCACCGAACCCTGCATCGGCGTCAAGGACATGAGCTGCATCGACGTTTGTCCCGTCGACTGCATCTACGGGAAGGACGAGGACGAACAACTCTACATCGACGCCGAAAAGTGCATCGACTGCGCCGCCTGCGAGGTCGCCTGCCCGGTGACCGCCATTTACTTCGAAGACGACGTGCCGGAGCAGTGGCGCCATTACATCGAAAAGCAGCGCCTCTACTTCGAGAACCTCAGCGAGGAAGAACGCCAGCACGCCTTCCGGCCGCGTAGCCAGCGCGCCTGACGCATCAGCCCGGCCTATACGAAAATCGACGGCTTTGCTTTTGACCCTGCAAGCCGTCAGTATCTGCTATGATTATCGAGGATTTGTATAGAGGGTATTTGTAGTTGGACCTCGGTCAGCTTGAGGCGTTCGTCCAGGTCGCGAACCAGAAGAGCTTCAGCCGCGCTGCTGAGGCGCTGTTCCTGACCCAACCTTCCGTCACTGCCCGCATCCAGGCCCTCGAGCGAGACCTCGGCGAGCGGCTGTTCGAGCGCTCGGGGCGCGGGGTACGCCTGACCGAGGTGGGCCAGTGCTTCCTCCCTCATGCGGAGCGCGTCCTTCAGGCGCTGCACGAGGGCCGGGACGCTATTGACGCCCTGCGGAACCTCCAGTCAGGCTCTCTGATCCTGGCCTCTGCCACCACCGTGAGCACATACATCCTCCCCGGGGTGCTGAAGACGTTCCGCCAGCGGTTCCCACGGGTCGAGGTCTCCGTGCGCACCGGGCGTTCGGAGCAGGTGCTGCAAATGCTCCTCTCCGACGAGGCGCAGGTCGGCCTTGTGCGCGCCGTGTACCACCAGGACATCGAGACCAAAGGTCTCATCGAGGACGAGTTGATCCTGGTCGCGAACTCGTCCGATGAATTGGCCCAGTACGGCACGATCTCGGTCGAGCAGCTCGGCGACCACCCGTTCATCTTCTTCGACCACAACTCCAGCTACTACTCGCTGGCCCAGGGCCTCTTCCGGCAGCACGGCATCGTCCCCCGCATCCAGATGGAGCTCGACTCCATGGAGGCGACCAAGAAGATGGTGGAGGAGGGCCTCGGCGTTGCCCTGCTGCCACGCATGGCCGTCGAGCGCGAACTCCAGTCCGGCAGCCTCGTCGAGATCGAGCTTGCGGGCATGCGCACCCCGACGCGGCAGATCGCCCTCATCAGCCGACGCAGCCGCCCTCTCGGCCCCGTTGCCCACGCCTTCGTCGAGATCGTGCAGGAGATGTTCGTCTCCGGGCGTAGCCAGCCGGCAGCCGTCGGCGCATCGTCTTAGCCGCCAGCAGGACACCCGGCCGCCGATCCTTCAGGGACTCGGAAGCATGCGCATCAAGCGGCCGCGGGCGCCGCGTCCGCTGATCATCCGCAGGCCAATCAGCGCCATCAGCCCGAGCGCGAGCATTGTCACGTCCGGCACCGGCCTCACGACGACACCGGACTCCGAGACGTCGGCGATGGCGATCACGCGCGCGGAACCGCGGCCGCCACCTCCGGCGCCGCCGCCGCTGCCTCCGCCCTGGTTCTGCTTCTCGTCCGTGCCCCCGCCGCCGCCGAAACCCATGCCGAAGCCCCCTTGCACGCTCACCGCCGCCAGCGGCACGAGCGTGTGACCACCCAGGCTCTGCGCGGGCCCGACTGCGGCCTCCGCCCGCGCGACCTCCGAGAAGTGCCCGATGAACGAGCTCATCTCCCTCCCGGTCCGCGCCACCGCGGCCGCGGCTTCCCCGCCGTAATCCGCCGGTACCGTCCTGCCGGCCGGCGACTCTGTAATCGCCCGCTCCTCTTCAGTCTGCCGTGGCGTCAGGCTGTCGTCCGCCATCTCCTCTTCCCCTCCTTTGACGGGTCGCTGCCAGCGTCAGGACCAGCAGCGCCATGACCAGCACGAGATTCAGGTCAACGACCGGCCGCAGGCGCCTCCGGCCGCCGCGCTCGTCGACCACCGCAACGGGCGCGTGGAAGGCCCAGAGGCCGGCGCCGCGCCTCGACTGCCAGGTGATGCGCACTCCCGCGACCCTGGCGCGCACGTCGTCCGTCTCGCCAAGCCGCACGTCCTCGATGCCAGCGTGGACCTTGATTGGGGCCTTCAAGGCTTACCACGGTAGCAGCCGCGCCGCGGCCTGAGAAGGCTCATCCGGCCTCCGGCAGGCTAGCGGCTGCGATTAGTAACGCGGCTTACAAGCGCCTGGCCCCCTTCCTAACGCGGCCGCTACGCCGGCCCCCTTAGGGTGAAGGAGGAAGGACGGCAGGGGGCTCTCCCGATAGGAGGACACGACATGGCGGTAGGGACCAGCCTTCTGCTCATAGCCTTTGGTGCGGTACTGGCCTGGGCTGTTGACTACGAGGTCTCGGGCGTTGACCTGCAGACGGTGGGCGGCATCCTCGTGGTGGTTGGCATCATCGGGCTGATCTTCTCTTTGCTCTTCCTCGCGAGCTTCTCGCCCTTCGGCCCCCGCGAGGCCATCGACCGCGGCCACCGCGACACGCATGACCACTACTAGCCCGCAGGCTCCTCCTCATGGTGAAGGCCCGCTCTCGCGGGCCTTCGCCGCGCCGGCTTCGTCTGCGCCGACGTGACTCGACGGGAGCCGCAACGGCACCTGCCCGAACCTCGGGTCTCCTTCACGCCCCCTCATGCACGCCTCACCCTTGCATAGTCCGAGAGGCGGCCTTGAATGGCGGTCTTGACGCGTATGCCATGTATCACGACCGGGTGCTGGCAGAGGGCGTCTGGGCGGCGGCGGCGCCACGCGCCCAGGCGCTTTCCGGGGCCTCCGTTGCCGTGATAGACGCGGCCGCCTGTTTTGCGGGGACGGTGGGAGCCTCCCGCACCAGCCGCCACGCTGTCAGGCCGACCACGGAGAAGATCGCTCCGAGATAGAGCGCCAGCACCCAGATTTCGCGGCTGTCGGCGCCGCTCAAGATGCCGTGATAGGTGGCGAGGACGAAGACCGCGAAGCTCGCATAGTGGACCGCCCGCCATGCTTTCTGCCCGATCCAGCGCCGGAGGTAGAAGCTCGCGTATACGGCCGCAAGCAGGTAAAGGGCCATTATCCCGAGCGCGACCGCTACGGGCCGGTACGAAGAGGTAAAGGGTAGTAAGACCTGCCTCGGAGAGAAACCCACGTACTCGTCCAGCAAGAGAGCGAGGGCGTGCAGTCCCGAAGTGCCCAGCGAAAGCAGGGCGAGGAACTGATGCGCGTCGAAGACGTCCGCGCGCGCCTGGCCACCGGGCAGGGTCCGGTTCGAAACTACCAGTCCGCCCACCACCGTGAGTGTCAGCAGCCCGTACGCCGAGATGCCGGAGGCGCGGACGAAGTACCAGACGGTGTGACCATCGGGCGCGAGGAGCAGGACCGCCAGGACGGCGCCAAGCGCCACGCTGGCTGAGGCCCATGGCACCAGCACCTGCGGCCGCGAGGTCTCGCGTCCGGTCACGAGGCGCGGGTCCTGGCGCGTGCCCTGACCGGCGCCACGGGCTGCGCCGGCGCTGGCGACGGCGCCGACCTCAGCGCGTGATCGTCGTCATCGTCGTCCTCTTCTTCTCGGTCTTCCCGGAAGAGGCGCTGCCCTGCGGCGCCCACGGCCGCCGGCTGGGATGCCTCTCCGTCCGCACCCCGCGAACTGATGACGACGAACGGTGGGATGAAGGAAAGCACTCCGCCGGCGAAGAGTAGCCCGCGGATCAAGTTCCGGCGTAACGCGCGTCGAGAGGACAAGGCAGCCTCCAGGGAGTGCGACTTCCGGAAAAGTATCCGCGCGCCCTCGCGCTTGTTCACCAGTCATGCCCTAACGGAATGCTAAAGCTCTGCTAAACCAGGGCCCGCGGGCCAGGTACGCTCGCCGCGCGCGCCGCGGGGCGCTCCGAGGGGATCATGAGCTGCCCGGCTTCGAGGCGCCTAGTCGGCGAACATTATGTCGTCCTCGTCCGCGAGTACGAGGTGCGTTTCGCCGTACTGGTCCGGGTCTTCCAGGCTCCAGTCCTCGAGTGACTCGGTGGGGCGCAGACGGATGCCCCAGTCGCCGCCGTACACCAGCCAGGCGGCGCCCGCGCTCGAGTCCTCGACCTGGACCGCGTATGCGCTGACGGGCGAGCCGCCCTCCGCGCTCGACCAGCCGGTCACGTCGAATAGCCGGCCCTCCGGCTCGCCCTCGAAGAGACGCACCGCCGACACCGGGTGAGGCGTCCCGATGTTCTTGAAGACCTGCGTCGCCGCCATGGGCGTGTTGGCGTTCGGCTCCACTTCGACGCGCGTGTAGGACATGCACAGATTGTAGCGAGCGGCGGACACATGGCGGCGCTTCGGCCGGCCTCAGGAGTCCTGCGCCGTGAGCGCCCTTGCCGACGCCGCTAACGCCCGGCCACGTGTCGCTCGAACAGCCCGCGCAGCGCCGCATCGACCGCGTTCGCGTCCTCGCCGTTCTCGATCCGCTCGCACTGCAGCGCTCCTTCGTCCGGCTCCCAGTGCTCGCGGACGTAGGCCTCCGCCTCCGCGACACCGACGCGCACCGTGTTGGCGCCGCGCGCCTGCAGCCGGCGCCGCCAGAGGTCCGGCGGCGTCTCGACAAGGACGAAGACAACGCGCGCCCGCGCCCCGCCTAACTCCGAGCGCAGGCGTTCGCGCGACTCCGCGTTCGGCAGCCCATCGGCGAGGGCGACAGCCGGATGAGCGCGCAGCAGCTCACGCGCCCTGGCGCAGTAGCGGTCGATGTTGGCCAGCCGCATTGCCTGGGTGTAGCGCCCGGCCTCCACCGCCTCCCGCTCCTCCGGCGTCATGAAGAGGTCCGTGTCGAGCGCCGGTACTCCGTGCAGCTCGCCAAAGCGCAAGCACAACGTGCTCTTGCCCGCGCCGGGGTGGCCGAAAAAGGCGAAGACGACTCTCGGGTCGCTCATCGGCCCAGGCGCGGCGGGCCGCTGCACATTGGATCGTTTTCAGACTTCATCTTCCGGGAAGCCCTGAAACGCGGCAGGGGCTCCGAGGCGCGGGCGCGGTTGGAGCGTGGGAGACGAATGGAGGCGCGTCATGGATGCAGGATAGTGGAGCCGGGCGTGAGCCAGCAGCGCTTCGTTGGCCCCGCCCCCCGCTGGCGACCTGCGGGCGCCACACTCATGGTTACAGCGAAGCTCAAGGCATCGAAGGCTGCTATAGTGGATCGACGCCAATACCGGGTTTCGCTCATTACTCCCCCAGGCGGAGAACACGTCTGTGGGAGTAATTGTGTGTGTGGCCCCGAATCGAGAGGCTATGCGGCGCCGGGAAGACATCCGCAACATCGCAATCATTGCCCACGTCGACCACGGGAAGACGACGTTGGTAGACCACATGCTGCACCAGACGGGCGCGTTCCGTCAGAACCAGCAGCCGGTCGCCCGCGTGCTCGATTCGAACGACCTGGAGCGCGAGCGTGGCATCACGATCCTGGCCAAGAACACCGCGGTCCTCTACAAGGGCACGAAGATCAATATCGTCGACACGCCGGGGCACACGGACTTCGGCGGCGAGGTCGAGCGCACGCTGACCATGGTCGAAGGCGTGCTGCTCCTCGTCGACGCCGCGGAGGGCCCGCTGCCGGGCACGAAGTTCGTGCTGAAGAAGGCGCTCGACCTCAACCTGAAGCCCATCGTGGTAATCAACAAGATCGACCGGTCCGACGCGCGCCCTTACGAGGTGCTCGACGAAGTCTTCGAGCTGTTCGTCGCGCTCGGAGCCAACGACAGCCAGCTGGACTTCCCGGCCATCTACACGGTCGCCAAGGCGGGCATCGCCAGGCGCAACCTCGAGGACGCCAGCACGACGCTCGAGCCGCTGCTGGACGCGATCGTGGAGGCGGTGCCCGCTCCCATGGTGGACCCGGACGCGCCGTTTCAGATGCTGATCACGACTATCGATTACAACGACTACCTCGGCCGCCTGGGCATCGGACGGATCGCACGGGGAGGCATCCGCCTCGGGGCGCCCATGAAGGTCGTGCACCGCGACGGCAGGACCGAGGACGCGCGTGTCACGAAAATTTACGGCTTCGACGGCCTCAAGCGGGTTGAGGTGGAGGAAGCCTCCGCGGGCGAGATCATCGCCCTGGCCGGCATGGAGGACGTCGACATTGGCGAGACCATCGCCGACCCGGCGGACCCCTCGCCCCTTCCCTTCGTGGCGATCGAGGAGCCGACGATCTCGATGCACTTCATGGTCAACAACTCGCCGTTCGCCGGCCAGGAGGGCCGCTACGTCACGACCCGCAACCTCAGCGAGCGCCTGGCGCGCGAGCAGCGCTCGGATGTCAGCCTGCGCGTGGAGATGACGGACTCGCCGGAGGTGTTCAAGGTGAGCGGCCGGGGCGAACTGCACCTCGCCATCCTGATCGAGACGATGCGGCGCGAAGGGTACGAGTTCCAGGTCTCCCGGCCAGAGGTCATCCTCAAGCGCTTCGGCGACGCGCTCCTGGAGCCGGTCGAGCACGTGGTCATCGACGTGCCCGAGGAGCATGTCGGCGCGGTCATCGAGAACCTGGGCAAGCGCCGCGGTGAGATGAAGAACATGCTCTCGACCGGCGAGGACGTTCGTCTCGAGTTCCTGGTGCCCTCGCGCGGCCTTATCGGCTTCCGGAACGAGTTCATGACCGAGACGCGGGGCACGGGCATCCTGCACCACAGCCTGCACTCCTACGAGCCCTACAAGGGCGAGATCGCGGAGCGCAGCAAGGGCGCGCTCGTTGCCATGGAGGCGGGCGAGGCGGTGCCGTACGCGCTCTTCCGGCTGCAAGACCGCGGCACGTTCTTCATCAAGCCGGGCACGCGCGTTTACGCCGGCATGATCGTCGGAGAGAACGCGCGCGAAAACGACATCGCCGTGAACGTCTGCAAGACGAAGCAACTCACGAACATCCGCGCCGCCGGGTCGGACGAGGCCGTGCGGCTGGAGCCTCCGCGCATCCTCTCCCTCGAGCAGGCGATCGAGTGGCTTGCGGCGGACGAGTACCTTGAGGTGACGCCGAAGGCGCTGCGCCTGCGCAAGAAGCACCTCGACCCCAGCGCCCGCGCCCGTGCCGAGAAGTCACGCGCGGCCGTGGCCGCTGCCGCCGGCTGAGCGGGCCCGCCGCCAGGTCAGTCCGGCAAGTACTTCAGTTTCGACGCAAACCGCGCGGCGAGCGAGGCCTCGAAGATGTGGGCGAACTCCGCCTCGCCGAAGCCGAAGGTCTCGTGCAGGAGCCGGAACTCGCCGTCCATCGTGCTTCCGAACGCTCCCGGGTCGTCGGTGTTCACGCTGATGCTGACGCCGGCCGCGAGCGCCCGCGCGATCGGGTGCTCTCCCAGGCGGGCGACAGCTCCGGTTACGACGTTGCTTGTGGGACACATCTCCACGTGAATCCCTTCGTCGCGCACGCGCTTCACGAGCTCCGGGTCGTCGAAGATGCTGACGCCATGGCCGATGCGGCGCGGGAAGGCGTTGTCGAGGGCGTCGCGCACTGACTCCGGGCCCGCCCACTCGCCGGCGTGCACTTCGACGGGCACGCCGGCATCGCGCAGGCGCTCGAAGGACGAGCGGAAGCGCGACATCGGGAATCCCGCTTCCGGCCAGCCGGCGACCACGAAGCCACGGATCAGGCCTCGCTCGTACGCCCAGATCGTCCTCTCGACCCGCTCCGCCAGCACCTCCGGGGGCTTCGTCCGGTTGAACTGCGCCAGGAGTTCCACCTGGATGCTCCCACCCTCGAGGGAGTCGACGTAGGCGCGAAAGTCGCGCAGCTTGACAGCCTCATCGTCGCGGCTTGCAGGCAGCTCGCTCTGCCCGATGAACACCTCGGCGTAGACGACGTTCTGCGCCTTCAGCCGCTGGATGTGGGCCGCGATCACGGGCCGGTAGTTGTCGATGTCGCCTTCCAGCGCGGCGGCGACATCGAACCAGCGCAGGAAGGTCTCGAAGTCGCGGGCCGGGGTCACGGCCTCGAGCGCCTCGGGCGCAACCGGCGCCCGCAATCCGGCGCCGGGCATTCCGCGCAGCATCGCGGCGTCGACCACGCCGTCGAGGTGGCAGTGCAGCTCGACCTTAGGGACGGCGCCGGCGTCCACCGCCGGATTCTACGCACTCGCCGCTGGGATGTGTCGACCGCCGCCCTGTACGGCGACTTACGAAACGGCAGATGGCAGTCGAAGCGAGCCCACGGCGGCCGGCGCCCGTCGATCGCCGGAGTGAAGCGCAGCATTTCCGCTGGCATTTGCGCCCCCAGCACTCTTATCATCAGCGGGCAAAGCATCACTCTCGACAGGCACATGCCGAAAGCCTCAGGCACCTCGAAGCCGAACACCCGGGCGTCAACCATCGACGGAGAGCCGGTGCCCACCGCGGAAGAGTGGGCCAGGCTCTTCAGGGCGGCTTTGGAGTACAAGGAGTTGGCGCCCTGGCGTTGGATGAGCGATATCGATCTCGTCGCTGTCCACGATCCTGAGAGCCAGTCGGTTGCCTATTGCAGCGTCTTCGGTGACGCCGGAGAGGTATTCGGCCTCGGAGTCTACCCGGGCAGCGAGGGTCTCGAGTGCTACCTCAGGCAGGCCTCGGGGGAGCCGGTGGACCTGGCGCGACAGCTGGCAATCCTTGCCTCCTTCGAGGACCGGGAAGCGCTCGACGCCTCGGACCGCCAGACCATAGCGAGCCTTGGCCTCAAGCTAAGGGGTCGCAAGGCCTGGCCACAGTTCCGGAGCTTCAGGCCGGGGTACTACCCGTGGCACCTTGTGGGCTGGGAGGCGCGGATGGTTGCGACTGCGCTGGAGCAGGTGGCCGTTGCAGCGACCTTACTGCGTCACCGACGGGCCGAGGACGGCCAGGCTGCTGGCGAGCTCTTGCTGACCCGTCGCCCAGACAGAGCCGGGTCATGGAATACGTTCTGGGAGGACTTTCCGGATCCTCCCCAGTCGCCGCGCAAGCCCCCTAAGCCAGATCCCGTGCGGATCGCCGCAGTGAGTCAAATCGCTCGGCGGACACAGCTGACGTGGGAGGTTGGCTTGTTCGAGATCCCCGCGCCCGTACGCCAGGCGGGAAGACGCCCTTACCTCCCCGTCATCTGGATTTGCACGGACGCTGACTCAGGCTTCGTGTTCCATGCGGAGATTGTCGAGAGTTGGAGAACGGACCCGGAACTCCAGGAAGGGCTCCTACGAGTGATGCTTGCTAGCCGAATCCGGCCTCGTCGCATTCTGGTCGCCGATGACCGGTCCTGGGCCCTGGCAGGGCCGGTGGCACTGGCGCTCGGGACGCACATCCAGCGGGTCCGGCGACTACCTCGATACAGCCAGGCAGCGAGGTCGCTGACCGCTGCCCTCATACGTTAGGGCTGGCAAGAGCCGCGGCGCTATGGCGCCCAAGCGGACCCACGGCGGCCAGCGCCGCCGCGCCTAAACCCTGACGACCGCGAGCAGCACGCGGCGGCCATCCACGTCGTGCGACTCCGAATGCGAGCCCGGAGGCGGAGGTGACAGCTCGACGGCTTGAGCCAGCGTCTCCTGGGCAATGTAGTCGCGCCAGGACTGCATGACGCGCACGATGTCCTCGTGGCCCTCGTACGTGAGGCGGATGCGGTCGGAGATCTCGAAGCCGGCGTCTTTTCGCATCTCCTGGATGCGGCGCACCAGCTCGCGGGCCAGGCCTTCGTCCGCCAGCTCGGGCGTGATCTCGGTCGTCACGACGGCGGCGTAACCAGCGTCCTCGGCGGCCGCATAGCCCAGCCTGCCCTGAGTCGTCACCAGAAGCTCAGACGGTTCCAGGGTGAAGCCGTCCAGCTCTACCTGGCGGCCCGCAGTCGCCGCCTTCGCCACCGCCACCTTGTCGGCGGCGGCCAGCGCCCGCTGCAGTTCGCCGATCCGCGGCCCCAGCTTCGGCCCCAGGACCGGCAGGTTGGGCCGCACCTGGTACTCGAAGTACTCAGCCTCGTCATCGATGAGTTCGACGTCCTTGACGTTGAGCTCCTCCATGAGCTGCTCGGCGAGCAAGCGCACGGTCTCGCGCTCCTTCGCCGTCTGGACCTTCACGTGCACCTTCTGTAAAGGCTGACGGACCTTGATGCCCGCCTTCGCCCGCGCCGCCCGCCCCAGCGAGGCCAGGCGCTGCACCAGGCGCACCGCATCCTGCAGCTCGCGGTCGATCAGCGCCTCGTCGGCTTGCGGCCAGTCGCAAAGGTGGACGCTCTCGGCCGCCGCCTTGCCTCCCTCTTCCCCCTCCCCGCTTCCCGCCAGCGTGAGGTTGCGCCACATCTCCTCGGCGAGGAAGGGAAGCATTGGCGCCAGAAGGCGCGACAGGGTCTCGAGGCAGGTCCACAGGGTCTCGTAGGCGCTGCGCTTGTCGGCGTCGTCCTCGGACTTCCAGAAGCGCCGCCGGCTCCGCCTTACGTACCAGTTCGAGAGCCCCTCGACGAACTCTTCGATGCGCCGCGTGGCGTTCATGGAGTCGTATTCGGCCAGGTCAGCCGTGACGTCCTTGACAAGCTGGTTCAGCTCGGAGAGCGCCCAGCGGTCCAGCTCAGGCCGCTCGGTGACGGTGGTAGCCGGCGGCCGCTGGACTTGCTCGGGCGTCCAGCCGTCGATGTTGGCGTAGGTGACGAAGAACGAGTACGTGTTCCAGAGAGTCGAGAGGAAGCCGCGCTTGATCTCGTCGCCGCCGTGCCAGCCGAAGTTGAGGTTGTTCGCCGGGGGCGCGCGAAAGTACATCCAGCGCATCACGTCGGCGCCCATGCGCTCGGCGGCGTCGTCGAACCAGATGGCGTTGCCTTTGCTCTTGTGCATCTCCTCGCCCTTCTCGTCGCGCAGGAGGGCGTAGGAGAACAGCGTCTTGAACGGCGGCTGGCCTTCGAACTCGGTGCCCTCGACCATGACCGTTCCCATGGCGAGCAGCGAGTAGAACCAGTTGCGGAACTGGCCCGGGAAGCTCTCCGAAACCCAGTCCGCCGGGAACCACTTGCGCCAGTAGTCCGGGTTGTGGCGGTAACCCAGGGTGGAGAACGGCACGATGCCCGCGTCCAGCCAGGGGTTGCCGACGTCCTTGATGCGCGGCACCTTCGCGCCGCATTTCGAGCAGGCGATTCGCACGGGGTCGATGTAGGGCCGGTGGGGGCTATGCCCCTCGAACTCCTCCCAGCCCTCGACGGCGCGCTCCTTCAGCTCGTGCTCGGAACCGATAACCTCGAAGTGGCCGCACTGCTCGCACTCGAAGATGGGCAGCGCCAGTCCGTAATAGCGCTTCTTCGAGATCATCCAGTCGTGCATGTTCTTGAGCCAGTCGAGCTCGCGGGCGAGGCCGAATTCCGGGATCCACCTCGCCTTGCGGGCCACCTCCATGATCCGCTCGCGGAGCGGCTTGTCGGCTGATTGGCTCGCCGCCTGGCCGGCGCCGTTGCCCGCTTCCTGCTTCCTGCCATCCATGGAGATGAACCACTCGTCGACCAGGCGGAACACGAGCTCGGAGCCGCAGCGCCAGCAGGTGGGATAGCGGTGAGTATAGTCCTGGACGCGGTACAGGAGGCCCTTCTCCCGCAGGCTGGCGAAGACCTCCTCCGAGACATCGCCGGCGAACTTGCCCTCGAGGAAGCCGAACCCGGTCCGCATGCCGGGGCGGTCGCCGACGATGTAGGTGCCGTCTTCTTCCAGCGGCGCGATCACTTCCAGGCCGTGCTCCTTCGAGAGCGCGAAGTCCTCGGCGCCGGCGCCGGGCGCAATGTGCACGATGCCCGTCCCCTCTGCGTCCGAGACCTCGTCCCAGGCGATGACGCGGTGGATGATGCCCTGCTGCGCGGGAAGCTCGTCGAAAGGGCCGCGGAACGTGAGGCCTACGAGCTCGGCGCCCTTCACCTCGCGCACGACCTCGTGGTCGCCGCGCACGGCCGACGAGACGGCGCCCTTCGAGACGTAGAAGAGGTCGTCACCCTGGCGTACGAGGACGTAGGTCAGGTCGGGGTGCACGGCGGCCGCCACGTTGGCGGCGAGCGTCCAGGGCGTCGTCGTCCACACGAGGAGGGAGCCCTCAGCCTCCGCTCCCCCTTCGAGAGGAGACGAGGTCAGGGGGAACTTCAGGTAGACCGACTTGTGCGTGATCTCCTGGTAGCCCTCGGTGACGATCTCGTGCTGGGAGATGCCTGTGCCGCAGCGCGGACACCATGGCATGGCGTCCTTGCCCTTGTAGATCCAGCCGCGCTCCCAGCACTTCTTCAAGAAGAGCCAGATCGTGTAGTTGTTCTCGTCTGAGTTCGTGTAATAGCTGTTGTCCCAGTCCATCCAGTAACCGAGGCGGATGGACTGCTGGGTCTGTATCTTCGAGAAGCGGCGCACGCGCTCCTTGCAGGCCTCGACGAAGCGGTCGATGCCGAAGGTCTCGATGTCCTTCTTCGACTTGAAGCCCATCTCCTTCTCGACTTCGACCTCGATCCACAGGCCCTGGCAATCGAAGCCGTTCTGGTAGCGCTGCTCGTACCCCTGCATGGTGTGCAGGCGCTGGTAGAGGTCCTTGTAGGAGCGGCCCCATGCGTGGTGCACACCCATGGGGTTGTTCGCCGTGATCGGGCCGTCGATGAAGGACCAGCGCTTCGGGGCATCGACATTGCGCTTCAGGTACTTCGCGAGGATGCGCTCGCGGTCCCAGAACTCCTGTACTTCGTGCTCGAGGCGGACGAAGTCGACGCGCGTGGGGACGGGCTTAAAGGGCACCGCGGCACCTCCTCGCGGCCGGAGTCAAGGCAAGGAGGGCCTGCCTTCCGCCTCTCCACCGGGGCAAAGACGAGCGGGCGAGGTGCAACGCCTCCATCAATACAACCGGGCTCACGTCCATGAGAATCGACCTCCGGAGTGCTCGGCGCGGCGGGCGCCGGCGAAATTCGCGGGTGCGAACCTAGGCGCTAATCACCAGCCCCGGTGATGAGCCGGGGCTTCGCCTTTTCTCCGAAGGTATGGTGCGCTGCATCAGGACAAGCATAGCAGTGGAAACGAGATGCGGTGAAGCCGGTGCTAGAATCCCCGCACCGATGAAGGGCTTCGAGGGGCCGTGCGCATGTACGGGGTGGAGTGGCGGGAGGGCGAGACATAGCGCCCGCGCCCGGGCGCCGACTCCGAGGGAGGGACCATGTCTGATGCTGAGATCGAGACCATACGCAGGTTCTGCGATGCCTTCGCCCGGCGCGACCCAGACGAGCTTCTGACGTACTTCACCGAGGACGCCGTCTACCACAACATGCCGGGGCCTCCAGTCCAGGGCAAAGCGGCGATCCGGGCCGTGCTGCAGCGCTTTCTCGGGCCGGCGCAGTCGGTGGAGTTCGTGATGCTCGGGATTGCGGCCGATGGGAACAGGGTCTTCACCGAGCGCCTCGACCGCTTCGTCATGGGCGAGCGCACGGTGGAGCTACCCGTCGCGGGAGTCTTCGAGCTCGACGGCGCCCTGATCTCGGCCTGGCGTGACTACTTCGACATGGCGACCTGGACGCGCCAGATGGCGGCGGCCTCGGGTTGACCGAGGCGCGAGTCCCTTAACAATTCTGTCGCCGTCCTTTAATCCCGGTCCCGTCCCGGTGTGGCCATAATGTCAGGGATACCTCTCTGGGAGCATCCGACATGAGCCTCACACCGCGCCTCAGGCTGTCGCGCCGCAAATTCGTGCTTCTCGGCCTCGCGTTACCGCTTCCACTCTTCGTCGCCTGCTCGGACGACCAGCCCGGCAGCGGAGCGGGAGGGACGGACCGCACGGGGAGCGGCGGACAGACCGCCGTTTCGACCATTCCGGCCCTCACCGCCACCTCACAGCCTCAGGCCGTCGCCACGCCCGCCTGCGGCGACGACGATGACGACCCGACCGTCGCCCAGACCGAGGGCCCGTACTTCACGCCGAACTCGCCCGAGCGCGCGTCTCTCCTCGAGCCCGGCATCACGGGCACGCGGCTCGTCGTAAGCGGCCTGGTCATGAACACCAACTGCCAGCCCATCGCCCGCGCCCTGGTCGACTTCTGGCAGTGCGACAGCGCCGGCGTTTACGACAACGCCGGCTACAGGTTGCGCGGCCATCAGTTCACGGACGCCCAGGGCCGCTACCAGCTCACGACCATAGTGCCCGGCATCTACACCGGCCGCACCCGCCACATCCATGTGAAGGTGCAGGCGCCCAACCGGCCCGTGCTGACAACCCAGCTCTACTTCCCGAATGAGCCTGCGAACGCCCGCGACGGCATCTTCAACGCCAGGCTGATCATCGAGGACTACCGGGACGAGGCCGGCGGCAAGGCGGGGCGCTTCGACTTCGTCCTGAACGTGTAAGCGGCTCTTGCCGGCCGCCCCCTGCGCTGGGGTGTTCGTGGCGGCGTTGCTATCATCGACGCGGTTTGGGAGCGAAGCTTGCCAGCCACGTTGTCCTGCTCGTGTTAGCGCCGCTCCTCCTGGGGGCATGCGGCGTCCGGTTCAACGGAAGCTTCGAAGGCACCGAGCTGTTCAAGTCGCTCTGGTTGACCCGCCAGGCGGGGATCGAGGAGCAGCGCTGCGACCGCCAGGGGGCAACCTGGGTCTGCCCAGCCGGGTCGCGGCTGGCGGTGAACGTGGGCATCACAAACGGCTATCCCGTGCCGGTCAGGGTGGCCTGCTACTACGAGGACCCGGACGCCCTGACGGAGGACCAGAAGAACCTCGCCTTCGTCGAACGCGCGACGCTGATCGGCGAGACGGTGCTGGCGCCGCGGCCGGGTTTGCGGCCGGACATGTACGCGCCGGACAAGAAGGACGACCCCGCGAAGCGAGAGACCCTGACTTTTCCCTTCCAGGCGCCGCCCGCGGGCAGCTACTTCCTCGCTTGCCTGACTCCGGCCGCCGCCGATAACGGGGTCGGCGTAACGCTTAGGATATCGCCGTGACCTCAGCGCGCTGGCCCGCACGACCGTGGGCCTGATCTTCCGCCTTCTTGGACTGGCGACACTCCTGTTCACGCTCGCCTTTCTCGCCCTTGTCGGGACGGCGGGATACCTCTTCTTTGCCGGCGGCGCGAGCCGCCCGGACTGCGCCCCGCCCGCGGCCGCTACGCTGGAGCGGGCCGTGGCCGCGGTCGCCTTCGACGCGAAGCTGGCGGCCTTCGTTGCCGTGGCGGGCAGGCTTGCGGAGATGGGGTTCAGCGAAGAGGAGGCCACGGCCCGCGCCGAGCGCTTCTTCGAGGGCAGGACAGGGCGCATCTCCGGCATCGCGCTCTGCTTCGAGGACGGCAAGGCGACGGGCTTCCTGCGTGTAGAGACGGCCCTGGGGCGCAAGATTGGCGTCCGCGCGGAGGGGACGCTGGACCTCTCGGGAGAGCACCCGGTACTGCACCTGTCCCACACCAGCGCGGCCGGCATCCCGGTGCCGGGCCTCCTCCGGCGCGAGGTCGAAGACATCGTGAACCGCGAGCTTCAGGAGGTCCGGCTCGCGTTTCCCATGCGGCTCACCTTCGCCGACGGGGAAGCGGAGTTGTCGCGCGGGCCCTGAAGCGCCAGGGCGAGCCGTTGTCGGTGGTTTACCCGTTATGCTAGACTCGCGCGCGGCGGGTACGAGGGCGGTTCCACGTTGCTCCGGAGGCTTATCCTCCTCTTCTCACCCGGCCGCATCATCCTCGCGCTATCGCTGGTCGTCATCGCCTACCTCCTCGTGCACGCTGGCGGCCGGGCAGTCGACTACTACAGGCTCACCGACGACGAGGACCGCCTGCGTCGCGAGGTGCAGGAGCTGATGGCGCAGGAGAAGCAACTGGAGCAGATCCGCGAGTACCTGCGCAGCGACGAATACGTCGAGTTCATGGCGAGGCGCGTATTCGGGCTGGTCAAGCCCGGCGAAACGCTGGTCATCGTCAAAGCTCCGCCCCCAGCGGAGGCCACCCCGGACGAGCCCGGCCGCCGCTGGTGGCAGGACCTCTTCGGCCGCTGACCGCGCCGGGCGTCCGGCGCCAGCACCGCCGCTCGACGTACAACCCTCGCCTTGCGGCTACCAGCTGCCGCCACCCCCGCCGCCGCCCCCGCCGCCGGCGCCGCCGCCAATACTGAAGCCGCTGCTTCCGGAGCTCGACGGCGTCGAAGCCATGACGCTGGCGATGCTCGAAGAGAAGCTGCCGATATCCCGGGCGAAGTTCGAGACCACGAACGGCCGCGTCCCCGTGTACCAGGACATCATGGCCTGCTGCGCGCCGAGGCCTTCGAACGCCTTCGCCCACTTCTCCGTCACCTTGAAGACGATCGCGTAAGGCAGGTACTTCTCGAAAAGGCCGATTTCCTCGGCAAATCGCGCGCGGTCGGTCTCGGCGGTGACCATGTACTCGTGGAACCCGCGCGCGCGGCGGTAGAGCTCGCGGCCGGCGGCGGTGCGGCGCGGCATCGCCGGACTGGCGGCGAGAAGCGCCAGTCCGGCTAGGCCGATCGGCACGCCGACAATGCCGGCGCCGACGGCCCCGAGGACGAAGACCAGCACGCCTCCCACCATCATCACCAGCACCGAGGCCACGGCATACAGTACCCGCACCGATTGCGGGCTCGCCGGGAACATCCGGTCCTGCTTGACGGCCTGGGTGTAGAGCATCTCCTTCACGCGGGCAAGGTCGTCGTAGAAGTTGTCCTTCAGGTCATCCAGTCTGACCGTGCCGTGAGTGCCCTTGAATAGCGCGCTGAGGAGCGACGCCTCGTAGGGGAGGAGGGCCTCGTCCGGCTCCTTGATGCGAGTAAGGCTGTACTTGCGGTCTCCCTCCTCGGTGATGCGGAGATAGCCGCGGACGGCGAGGTCTACGATGGTCGCGCTGACGTCGAGGGTGTCGGCGGCCTCGTCCATCAGCAAGCCGACTTCGGCCGGACGCAGTGGCCGCGGCGGCTTACCCACCTCCGGCGGCGCGTACTCGACAACTATGGTCTCCCTGGCGCCCAGGGGCTTCGGCTCTTCGGCCGTCGCGCCGGACAGGTACTGGACGTCGCCGTACCAGCGGTCCCGGCCCTGGAGCCACCAGAGGCGGATGACCGCGCCGAAGGCGATCGCGCCTACAGCCGCGGCCGCGGCAATCGGAAGAGGCTTCAGGCCAAGGAAGTCCCGGATCACTTCGCCGGGCGTCTTCCTCTCGCGCAGGATCGGCTGGGGCTCCGCCACGGACCCCTTAGCCAGCCCGACAACGATCGTGAGCTGCTCCCCCGGGCTCAGCGCGCGCCCGGTCACGAAGTCTGCCCGCGAGGGGCTGATCCCCGTCTGGCAGCGCTCGCGCGAGCCCTCGAAGCCCTGGAAGCATTCGACGGCCGTGATGGAAGGCGCGGTAACCGCGGCGCTGGCGCGCTCTATGGGGACGCCCCACACGCCGGTTATGTTCCAGTACAGCTCCTCGTGGTCTGGGAACGAGTTGAGCGCGCCGCTCAGCCTGTAGCTGATCACGTAGCGTTGCGGGCCGGTCACGAAGCGGTCCGGGTCGCCGATCTTGATGCGCACGATCGCGCCCTCGCGGCTCACCTCGTAGCGCCAGGCACGCTGGCCGTCGGTGACGCTGCGCACGTCGACCTTGTACTCGCGGTCGTGCCTGGCGTCGTACGCGAACAGCACCGGGATATCGCGAAAGATGCCGTGCTTGCGGGCCGTGAACTCCACCAGAAGGTCCTCGATCACATCGATGGACCCGTCCTCCCGGACCGCGTAGCTGGTGCCGAAGGACTTGATGACGAACCCTTCGTCTGCGCTCGCCACGAAGGGCAGCGCGGCGAAGCCGGCCAGGACGGCGACAAGGAGGGCGACAATGACCCGAGGCACCGCAGCGATTGTAACCGCATGCCTCCATCCGGCGGTTGGTGGCCACTCGGGGCCAACCAAGGCCTGCTAACGGAAAAGGGCCACGCCCGCGGCCCTTTCAGGTCTGACTGGCACCCCCGGCAGGACTCGAACCCGCAACCTTCTGATCCGAAGTCAGACGCTCTGTCCAATTGAGCTACGGGGGCTCAGGCGCCAATCAATCCTAGCACGCGAAGCGGACCCGGGTTCGTGAGGAAGCGGGAGGGTTCAGGCCGACACTGAGGGACGGCCGCCGCTGACGCATTTGCTGCCCGAGGGTGCAGACCGGGGAATCGGCTCTTCGCCCGGGGCGACAGACTCCGGGGCGTCAGTTGCCGCGGCCGCGAGAGGCGCTTACGTCCACCGAGAGGACGACGAGCGTGTAGGCGCCGTCGTCGGGGTGGGCGTCGGCCCGTATGTTGCCCTGCAGCAACTGCCGCGGACCGTCGCGGAAGTCGATGCTGATCGAGAAGTCGCGGGTGCTGAGCGGCTGCCCGTCCGTCACGATCCAGCCGCGCTTCTGGAACTCGCTACGGTAGAAGTTGATGACGTCCACGTCGCTGTTCTTGGTAACGAAGGCGATCTGATAGCTGGTGGTGCCACCGCCCCGCTGAAACCTGGTCGAGGTGACCGTGGACTTCTCCTTCCCGGAGTAGATCGGCACGTCGCTGGGGAAGCCCGGCGGCAGGGCGAGGGTCGGGCGCAGGACGAAGGGCTTCGGCTCGATGGGCCGCAGGCCTGTTGGCGTAACGTCCTGGAAGGAGACATAGATGGCGGCCTTGTCGCCGAGTTCCGAGCTCGCGACCGTGACGTTGCCCTCCACGTCGGCGTCGTCCGGGCGCGAGAAGGCCACCGCCCTGATCTGCTCGCTGGAGATCGCTCCTTCGACCTGCCAGGGCTCCTCGTCCAGCTTTTGCTGGTAGAAGGAAAGTATCTCGTCGACATCAGCGCTGCTCTCGTAGATGACGAAGTAGTTCGCGCCTTCGGACGAGCGGACGAGGAATGAGACGAGGACCTTCGCGCCAGGATAGCGCGGCAGGTCAGCGGGGAAGCCCGGCGGCAATTCTCCCCTGAACGACTGGATGTCGTCGTCTGAACCGCCGGAGCGGAAGAGGCCGTCGACTATCGCCGCTGCGTCGGAGCCGCCGCCCCCTCCGCCTCCGCCCGCGGCGTAGACCACGAGCCCGGTGATGACCGCGGGCACCACTGCCAGCAGGAAGTACGGCAGCCAGGACGGCAGGCCGCGGCCGGCCGGGGCCGCCTGGACAGGCGGGCTGGAGGCTGGCTCCGCCTCGGACGCGGGCGGCGGGGGTTCACTCGATGCGGGGGGTGGAGGGTCCGCCTGCGCGGGCGAGAACTCACTCATTGTCTAACCGCCGCCCTGAGGAGGGACTTGAGATTTGGGGTGAGCGGAGGGATTTGAACCCTCGATCTCCTGGGCCACAACCAGGCGCGTTAACCGCTACGCTACGCCCACCATGCCACAAACAAAAAACACCCCGGGGCTTTCGGGGAGCTTCCGATGCAGCCCAATGCACGATAGCACGCGCCCCAGAGGCGGTCAAAACCGCCGTGTGCGGGGACCAGGACATCCTATACACGCGGGAGCTGAGCGCCCCGGACGGCGGGCGCGGGACCGTCCCCGGAGACCCGGAGCGGCGGGCTCACGGAGCCAGACGCCGGTAAGCGCTGCGGAAGTACATCAGCGGCGGCACGTCCCGGGCCACCTCGGCGCTATCGACCTCGCCGACGAACAGCGTGTGGTCGAAGCCGTCGTAGGTCTTGATCGTGTGGCACTCGATGTAGGCGAGACAGCCGGCGAGCTTCGGCACTCCGTTCCGGCCGATGGTGAATTCGGCGTCCTTCAGGGTGTGGCGGTCCTGCATGGCCTTGCTGGCGTAGGTGCGGGACACCTCCTCCTGGTCCTCCGCGAGGATGTTCACGGTGAAGACGCCGGCGGCCAGGATAATGGGGTAGGTATTGGCTGTCTTCTCGATCGAGACGAGGACGGTAATCGGCTCCAGGGAGAGCGACATGAAGGCGTTGGCGGTCATCGCGTGGTAGTTCCCATCTCGCCCGGTGGTTATGACGGTCACGCCCGTCCCGAAGGTGCTCACCGCATGCCGAAACACAACGCTGTCGACGCTCACCCGCTCGCTCCTGCAACCGGCCCGTATCTGGTGCCCCATTGTACATGCGGCTTTGCACGGATCAGCGCGCCCGGGCCCCTCACGGCCGCGGCGGATGCGCGTCGGGACGCTGGGCTCTCATGCCTGGACCGTTCGCCGCCGCCCATCGCAGGACGGAGTGGGCCAAGGGCGCCGCTAATCCGGCGCCGGTGGCCGCGCACTTTCGCTGGAAAGCGGGGTTGTACAATACCTGCCATCATCCAGACAGGGGGCACCCGATGACGATCGCCCGAGCCGCCAACTGGGAAGAGGAACTGCTGACTAACGGCCTCTCCGAGAGGGCGAAGCGCGCGGGCGTTGCCTACACCGGCCCCGGCTCTGGCAACGACGTCCCCCAGGTGGCGCGGCCACCCATCGCCTTTACCGGCGGCATCCCGGACCCCGCTTACCTGCCCATCGAGGACCTGGTCACCGCCTCCGAGCGCGTGCTGCGCGAGGAGGGCACCGTGGCGCTCCAGTACGGCGGCGCCCAGGGATTCCAGGGCCTGCGCGACTGGCTGGCGGACCACTGGACGAGGATTGACGGGCTGCCCCTGACCGCTGCGAACTACACCCTGACCAACGGCAGCGCGCACGCCCTCGAGAACGTCTGCAACACCTTCCTGCGCGAGGGCGAGATCGTGATCGTGGAGGCGCCGAGCTTCCCCGGCTCGATCCGCGCCATACGCGCCATGGGAGTCGATATCGAGTCCGTGCCGGTCGACGGCGACGGGCTGATCGTGGAAGCGCTCGAGGAGCTCGTTCGAGACCTGGACCGCCGCGGCCGCCGCGCCAAGATGCTGTACACCATCCCGAATTACCACAACCCGACGGGCTCCACCCTGTCGGTCGAGCGGCGCCACAGGCTCCTCGACCTTTGCGAGCGGCACGACATCCTGATCGTCGAGGACGACGCTTACGGCGAGATCGGGTTCGAAGAGCGGCTTCCCCAGTCCCTCTACTCGATGTCGCAGGGCCGCGGGGTGATCAAGATCGGCACCTTCAGCAAGATCCTCGCCACAGGGCTTAGGGTTGGCTGGTGCCAGGCGACGCAGCCCGTGATCGACGCCCTCATCGCCACGCGATTCGACATGGGCATCAGCCCTTTCGTCATCCGCACCATCAACCGCTACGCTGCCGATGGCCGCCTGGACGACCACATAGCCCAGATGCGCGCCCTCTACGAGCGCAAGCGGGACGTGATGCTGAACGAACTGCGGGAGCGCTGTTCGAGCTTCGCCCGCTGGACGGACCCGCGGGGCGGCTTCTTCCTCTGGATGAAGCTCTCGGAGCAGATCGACCCGGTCGCGCTGGCGGCGTATGCCCGCGAAGAAGGCGTCGCCTTTGTCGGCGGGCGCGGCTTCTTCGCCGACCTCACGGCCGGTGAGGCCCCCACCCGCTTCTGGAGCCAGGGGCACTCGGACCATATCCGCCTGGCCTACAGCTACACGGCGGAGCAGGACATCCCGGAGGGTATCCGCCGCCTTGCCAGGGCCATGGAGCGCGCCCGCCGCTGAGCCTCGCTCGCCCCGGGAGCCCCCTGCCGCACACCTTTTCGGCCAAGCTCATCCCTGGCCATCCGGGGCCAGACCGATTTGCTGAAACATTCGGGGTCTTGAACACTTCGTCTTGGACGTTAATGCTTGTGCCGATGCAAGAAGGACGCCCGCTGGACAACCGGACGAACAGACGCAGCGGCCGCGTCACGATCCAGGACGTGGCCCGGGCCGCCGGAGTCGCCGTCTCGACGGTCTCGCGCGTCCTCAATGGCTCCGACTACACCAGCGAGGCGACGCGCGAGAAGGTGCTGGCCGCGGCGCAGCGCCTGAACTTCAAGGCCAATCCCAGCGCCCGGGGCCTGCGGAGCTCGCGCACACATACCATCGGCGTCCTCCTCAGCGACCTGGCGAACCCGATCTACACCGACTTCCTGCGCGGCGCCGAGCACGCCGCCGAGGCCCGGGGCTACGAACTGCTCATCGCCGACGGCCAGAACTCGCGCGAGGTGCAGGCCCGCATGCTCCAGAATCTCTACGAGCGCCGCATCGACGCGCTCATCCTCCGCGGGCCAATAATGGCGACAGACTCGCTGGGCGGCTTCATCGACGAAGGCGTCCCGATCTACCCGCCGCTGGGCGAGGACTGGGCCCAGCGCAACCTCGAAGACCCGCGCGACGAGACCGCGGCGAACAGGGCTGCCTTCGGGCACCTCGTGAGTCTGGGCCACCGGCGCATCTGCTTCGTCTCGCGCGGGCGAAACCCCCAGATGTCCGAACGGTTCGGCGCGCTCCAGTCCGCGCTGCGTGAGGCCGGCGCGGACCCGTCCACGGCTGTCCTGAGTATCGTCCGGGACGGTGACCAGTGCAGCGGCCTCGTCGAGCGCCTCTGTCACGGCCCGGAGGCGCCAACGGCATACATCGCCGGCGTGCACTTGATGGCGCCCTATCTTCTCGCGGCCATCCGCGACTGCGGCCTGCGCATACCAGGGGACGTGTCGTTCATCTGCTTCGGCGACTCGCCCTGGGCTTTCGCCTACAACCCTCCCATATCCGTCGTCCGCTTCGATTACTACGAGGCCGGGGCCACGGCCGTAAACGCAGTGCTCGACACGCTGTGCGGCATGCCGGCGGCCGCCTTGCGCCGCCTGCCGGCGGAATTCATCGACCGCGGGTCGTGCGGGCCGGCGCCGCGTTAACCTGATCGTCGTTGACGCGGCGAGTAGCTACGCCTAGAATCCGGGAAACGATTCCAGCGGTGGACTCCAGGAGCGCCGCCGCGTCGAAGGGAGCGAAGATATGTCTTCAGGACAGGGTTACTGGACGCAGACTCTCGCGCGCCGCTTGAGCCGCCGGCGGGCGCTGGCGGCCGGGGCAGGCCTCAGTGCTGGCGCCGCGCTGGCGCTCGCCGGCTGCGGCGGCGGCAGCGACGGCGGCGCAAGCACTCAAGGCGAGTCCGGCCTCCTGGCGAAGGTTGAGGACTCCTCCAGCCGGGCGGTGCCGGGCGGCGTCTACCAGTCCTTCGAGGCGAACGACATCCAGGGCATGGACCCTTACGGAGGAAGCTCCGCCCGGGCCCAGTTCGTCTCCTACTTCTGCTACCCGCGGCTCGTGAAGACCAAGACCAGCTTCACGGGCACCCGGACGGAAGAGAAAGAGGGCGACCTGGCCGAAGGCTGGGAGTTCTCCGGGGACGGGCTCACCCTCACTTTCAAGCTCCGCCAGGGTGCGATCTGGGACCGGCGCGCGCCGACAAACGGCCGGGCCGTGGATGCCGAGGACGTGCTCTTCAGCGCCGACCGCTTCCTGCGCCTGAGCCCGAACGCGAACAACTTCTTCAACTCCAAGAGCGAAGCTGCGCCTATCCTCTCGCTCTCGGCGCCGGACAGCCGCACGGTCGTCATGAAGCTGAAGTTCCCCTACGTGCCGCTCATAGCTACCCTGTCGCGCGCCCTGAACATCCAGATCATGCCCCGAGAGTCGGACGGCAAGTTTGACCCGAAGAACGAAGTGCGCGGCGCCGGCCCTTGGATGGTGTCCAACTACCAGGCCTCCACCATCATCGAGTTCCGGCGAAACCCCGACTGGTACGTGAAGGGCCGGCCTTTCCTCGAAGGGTGGAGCGCGCCCATCGTCCCCGAGTACCCCACACAGCTGGCGCAGTTCCGCGCCGGCAACATCTGGGGCGGCGTTGTCCGGCAGGAGGACATCCTCTCCGTAAAGCAGGACATCCCGGCCCTGAACCTCTTCAAAGGCGACTACGGTATCGGTACGCCCGCCGTCTTCTTCGGCTTCCAGGGGCCCTTCAAGGACGCGCGCGTGCGCCAGGCGCTTTCCATGGCGATCGACCGCCAACTGCTCGCCGACACGCAATCGGACTCGGCGAAATTCCAGGCCGCCGGCCTCCCCAGCACCATCCGCCTCAACAACTTCATCGGCGCCGGCTGGGAAGGCTACTGGCTTGACCCGACGGGCAAGGAAATGGGCGACGCCGCGAAGTACTTCCGGCTCGACCTCGCCGAGGCCCGCAAGCTCCTGAACGCCGCGGGCATAACGGGCAAGCTCAGCACGAAGCTCTTCTACCCGCACAACGGTTACGGCACGGTCTATCAGCAGTACGTCCAACTGCTCCATGGGATCATCCAGGAGAGCAACCTCTTCGACGTCCGCCTGAACCCCCTGGACTACCAGAGCGACTACATCCCGAACATCCACTTCGGCGGCCAGGCCATCGGGGCCTGGGATGGCATGGCGGTGACGCCCGCCGCCCAGGGCGACGAGGCCGGGCACCAACTGCTGGCCCAGTACCACTCCGGCGGCAACGCCTCACGCCAGCCCAAGGGCGAAGACCCCAGGCTGGACCAGATGATCGACGCCCAGATCCGGGAGACGGACGTAAACAAGCGAATCGCGATGATCAAGGACATTCAGCGCTACATGGTGACGACGATGATCGCGGTGCCCTTCCACTACCAGGCGGCCGGGTTTGGCCTGAGCTGGCCCTGGGTGGGCAACGCCGGCGCCGTGCGCGGCGGCAACGTCCCGCCGACCGAGACCTACCCCTACCTCTGGTTCGACAAGGTGACGTATGACAAGGTAAAAGGCGCCTGAGGGCGGCCAGCGGTACGGCCCGGGCCCGGGCGGAGACATCCCGCCCGGGCCCCATTCTGCGCTTGTGAGGGCAGAGCGATATGGCGGAGCCAACCCACGCCGGACAGCTTTCTAACCTTCTCGCGCGCTTGCTCGCCACCTGCGGGCGGGCCATCGCGGACTTGACGGTGGAGGAGATGCACGACACGCACGGCGGGCGGGCCAACTGCATCGCCTTCGACGTCTGGCACGTTGTCCGCACGGCGGACAACGTCATTCACTTCGTGTTCGAGCGCGAGCAGCCGGTCTGGCTGAGCGCCGGCTTCCAGGAGAAATGGGGCCTGCCCAGGGTCTCTCAGGGCACGGGCATGGAGCCGCAGGAAGCTTTCGCGCTGCGCTTTCCCGAGCCGTCAGAGTTTCAGCGCTACATACAGGCAGTCTCAGAGGCCGTCGTGCCGAAGGTGGCGGCGATGAGCGATGCGTACCTCTCCTCCCTCGTGCGCATCGCGCCCTGGGGCGAGATCCCGCGCATGGAGGCGATTTCGCAGGTGTTGATCGCCCACGGCAACGGCCACCTCGGGCGCTGCGACCTGGCTCGCGCCCTCATAGGCAAGCCCGGGCTCGGTTACTAGCCGCCCCCTCAGCACGCCGCACGCGGGGCGGCGCCGTCCAGCGGCAGCTCGATCCTTACCAGGAGGCCGCCGCCAGGGCGGAGCAGGGCGCTGACCGAGCCGCCCTGCGCCTCCACCAGCCGCCGGGACACGGCGAGGCCCAGGCCGCTGCCCTTGGCGCCGCGCGCGCTCTCCGGCGAGCGGAAGAAGGGCTCGAAGATGCGGTCGAGGTCCTCCGCGGGCACGCCGGGTCCGCGGTCGCCTACCTCTACGACGTAAGCCCCTTGCCTCCGCGCCACGCTGACGTCGATCGGCGACTCGGGGGGACTGTACTTGTGCGCGTTCGAGATCAGGTTCGCGAGCACCTGGCGCAGCATCACGGGTTCGGCGAGCACGGTGCTCTCGTCGCAGTCCAGGTCGATCCTCCGCCCGCTCAGCTTCAGGTCATCCGCCAGCGACTGGACGACATCGCGGACGTCGACGGCGGTCTTTTCGATCTCGCCACTGAGCTCGGTCCGGGCGATTGTAAGCAGTTCCTCGATGATCTCCTTCAGCCGCTCGGACTCATCGACGACTGTCGCGAGGAGCTCCTGCTTCTCGTGGTCGTTCAGCCGGTCCGCGCGCGCCTGGAGGAGGCGGGCGCTGCCGTAGATCGAGGTGAGAGGCGAGCGCAGCTCGTGTGACACGAAGCCCACGAACTCGTCCTTCATCTGGTTGGAGCGACGGAGGTCGTCCTCCATCACCCGGCGCTCGTGGATGTCAGTCGTCGTGCCCACCCACTCGACGACCTCGCCCGCCTGGTTTCGCACCGGCACAGCGCGGTTAAGGTGCCAGCGATACTCCCCTGTCCGGCTGCGGAGGCGTATCTCAGCCTCGAAGGGCACGCCCTGCTTGACCGCCTGCAGCTGAGGCCCTCCAATCCGGCTCACGTCGTCAGGGTGCACCACCAGTTCGGCCACCTTGCGCCAGTTCGTCAGAGTGTCAGGGGTGATGCCGGTGTACTCGTAGAAGCTGCTACTGAACCAGGTCGGGACGCCACTTGGGTTAGCGTGGTAGACCATGGTAGGCACGGCCGCGATGAGCGAGTCGTAGCGCTGGACGGCCTGGCGGAGGTCGTCCAGGGATGCGGTGTCAGGCGTCGATCTGCCGGGCGGCAGCACCCCGGGGCCCTGTGAACTCATGTGGGTCAGGTCATCCCTTCGAATGGGACCGGCTCTCACTCGCAAGCTTACGGCTTAATTTCAAAATCGCACGTGACGGCGCCTCTCAGATCCATAACAACGCTCGCCCGCCCCAGACCGCGGGAAGAGCGGGCCAATTCGCAATGGTCTTGTAAAAGAGGGCGCCATGTGCCGTCCGAGGAATTGAGGCCCGGGGGTCTAGGTTAGTCCTGGACTCAGCGTCAGGAGGTACAGATGGCAAAGATCGAAAAGAGCATCGAGGTCGAAGTCCCGCTGGAGACGGCGTACAACCAGTGGACGCAGTTCGAGGAGTTCCCACGGTTCATGGAGGGCGTGCGTGAAGTCCGCCAGCTGGACGACGAACGCCTGGCCTGGGTAGCCGAAGTGGGCGGTGAGAGGAAGGAGTGGCTTGCCCGCATTACACGCCAGGTGCCCGACCAGGTCGTCGCCTGGGAGAGCGAAGGCGGCGTGCCCAACGCCGGCGTCGTGACCTTCCACCGGCTGGGCGGATCGCGGACGGAAGTCAGCGTCCAGATGGACTACGAACCCGAGGACCTCAAGGAGGAAGTCGGCGACAAGCTCGGCTTCGCCGCCCGCCGGGTCGAGGGAGACCTCAAGCGGTTCAAGGAGTTCATCGAAGAACGGGGCGTCGAGACCGGCGCCTGGCGCGGGCGGATCGGGCCCGAGGGCGTTTCCGGCCGCGAGCCGTACGAGAAGAAGGACTACAGCGCCGAGGGTACATTCACCCCCGGCGAGGCCCGCACCGGGCCGGCAGAGGGCCGCGGCCCGGGCGAGGAAAGCCCGCGCGCCGGCAGCATCGAGCGCCGCGACGTGGGGACCGGCCCCGAGACCGCGGACACGCCGCTTGGCGACACGCGAGAGATCGGACGGCGGGACGACTACGGCAGCGAGGGCTCGGGCGGCACGCACCACTGAGGCTCGAGTGAGGCGCGCTTAAACCGGCCCGAACCGAGAACAGGAAGGAGGGCGGCCGTGGCCGCCCTCCTTCCTTCCTTTGTCCCGAGAGTCTATCGCGACCGGCTTCGGGACGAGCTCGACGAGCGGGTGCGGGAGCGCGCGCTCGTTGCCCGGCTCGAGCGGCCGCCAGTCGACGCCTTCGACCGCGAGCGTGAGCCATTGGTCGCCCGCGGCCGGCCGTCGAACTGCCCGAGGAGCTTCTGCTTGCGCTCCATCATCTGATCGCCCAGTTCCTCGTAGCGCGCGCCGAGGTACTGCCTGGCCTTAGGCAGCATTTCGCCTTCCTCTTCGCGGATGTGGTGTTTCACGTTTTCGGCCAACACCGTGAACTTCGCCGGGTAGTGCGGGTCCTGGGGTCTCATCTTGAGGATCTCGTCGATGAGCAGGTCGACGACGTGGTGCTCTTCCTCGGCCTCGTTGAGGATCTCCTCCGTCTCCTGGCCGCGGCGCATGGCCGGGTAGAACAACTCCTCTTCCAGCATTGTGTGGATCTGGAGCTCCATGATCGCCGCGTCGGAGATGGCCTTCATGCGCTCAGGGCTGTCCTTCGCTTCCTCGAACTGCTGGAACAACGCCTGCACCTTCTGGTGGTCTTCCTTCAGCATCTGGACTGGGTCCAACCTATCGCCTCCTTCTCTGGACTCCTGGATGGCCTGCACCGCGAGACCCCTGAGCTCGCCAGGGCGCGGCGGCATGGCTCCAGAGTGACCCGCGCCCTCTGCCAAACACATAAAGGCCAGGGCGAAGGCGCTTACGTTGCTGGAAGGAGAGGGCAGCCGGGCGAAATTGCGCGCCCGTCCGCGATGCAGGAACATGCCGGAAGGCGCCCGCCGGCCGCGGCGGTCCGGCTGGATCAGGGGCGCCGAAAGGGAGGACAAGGGTGAGAATCGCGCGCTTCGAACATCAGGGCTCCGTCTCCTACGGGCTCGTCGAGGGGGACAGCATCACGCCGATCGAGGGCGACCTCTTCGGCGAACGGCGGCCCTCCGGCGCCCCGTTGCCCCTCCGGGCCGTGAAGCTGCTGGCGCCCGTTGTGCCGCGTCAGATGCTGGCGGTGGCGCGCAACTACGCGAGCCACCTTGGCGAGCAGCCCGCCTCTCCCCGGCCGGAGATCTTCGTGAAGGCCAACTCCTGCCTTGCCGACCCGGAGCAGCCGATCATCCTGCCCGGCGGCGCCGAGCGCGTCGACTACGAGGGGGAGCTGGTGGTCGTGATCGGCCGGACATGCAAGAAGGTCAGGGTCGAGGAGGCGCTCGACTACGTCTTCGGCTACACCTGCGGCAATGACGTCAGCGCCCGCGATTGGCAGCGCGGCGACACGCAGTGGTTCCGTGGCAAATCCTGCGACACCTTCGGGCCCATCGGCCCCTGGATCGTCGACGGCCTCGACCCGACGGACCTGCACCTTTCCACCCGGCTCAACGGCGAGGAGGTGCAGCGCTGCAACACCGGCGAGATGATCAACAGCGTGGCGGAGACCATCAGCTTCATCAGCCAGGTGTGCACTCTGCATCCGGGCGACGTGATCTTCACCGGCACCTCGGGCCAGCCGCGGCCCATGAAGCCCGGGGACGTTGTCGAAGTGGAGGTGGAGGAGATCGGCGTGCTGCGTAACCCGGTGGCCGCAGACCCCATAGCGCCGACGTGGCAGGACCGGCGCTGAGGCCCCGCGGCGGTTGAAGCCATAAATCACGCCCCCTTGGGCGAGCGCGAGCAGGTCCGCCGCCGGCAGGCCAAGCTCCTCGACGTAGACCTCGAAGTTGTGCTCGCCGAGCAGGGGTGCGCGGCACCGGAACTCGAGCGGCGTGTCGCTGAAGATGTACGGGGCGCCGGATACAGTACCTTCCGCCCTCCGGGGCGAGGATGCGGGTCGCCTGCGGCCCCGCGACGATCCAGGAGAAGTCGACCACCCTCACGCCGTCGAGCGGCAGCGGCAGCCCGCTCATGGGTGGCGCGGTTCGCCCCGTCTGGGGCCGGCGGCTTGCCCGGGCCGGGGATAGCGTTGACGCCGGCTGGCGCCTCAGGCCGTGGCGGCCGCCGGCCGGCCCGGGACCTCGATGTCGGGCGCCGGCGGCGCCGGGTTCGTTGTGCCCTGGAGCAGATAGCGCGGCACCATCTCGTCCAACTCTTCCAGGGTCCACATACCGGGCTTGTAGATGGTCCTGAAGGCGACTGGATGGTTCAGGATCGAGACCTGACCGCCCTGAACGCCGAATATCTGGCCGTTGATGTTCCAGGCGTAGTCCGTGCAGAGAAAGCAAACCATCGGCGCGATCATGTCCGGCGACATCATCTGCATGCCGGGCAGCTGGGCCAGAGCGGGGGCCGCTGGGGCCGCTGGGGCTACTGGCGCCGCTGGCGCCTGTTGCGCTGCTGGCGCTCCCCCGGGCGCCGGCCCT